>NZ_JADHVT010000025.1 GCF_016783915.1 Acidovorax sp. | reverse complement strand
GGGCGATATCCTGGTCTTCTTGCCCGGCGAGCGCGAGATCCGCGAGGCCGCCGACCACCTGCGCAAGCACCTGTCGCACCAGCCGGTGATGCGCAATGCCGAGGTGCTGCCGCTGTTCGCGCGCCTGAGTCAGGCGGAGCAGGACCGCATCTTCGACGGCCACACGGGCCGCCGCATCGTGCTGGCCACCAACGTGGCCGAAACCTCGCTCACGGTGCCGGGCGTCCGATACGTCATTGACGCAGGTACAGCGCGCGTCAAGCGCTACAGTTTTAGAAGCAAGGTGGAGCAGCTGCTGGTCGAGCCCGTCAGCCAGGCGGCGGCCAACCAGCGCGCAGGCCGCTGCGGGCGTGTGGCCAACGGCATCTGCATCCGCCTGTACGATGAGGCGGGTTTCAATGGCCGCCCGCGTTTTACCGATCCCGAAATTTTGCGCAGCTCGCTCGCAGGCGTCATCCTGCGCATGAAGTCGCTGCACCTGGGCGACGTCACGCAGTTCCCCTTCATCGAGGCGCCCTCGGGCCGCGCGATTGCCGACGGCTACCAGCTGCTGGCCGAGCTGGGCGCGGTAGACGACGCCAACGAGCTGACCCCCATGGGCGTGGAGCTTTCGCGCCTGCCGCTGGACCCCCGCGTGGGCCGCATGATCATCGAGGCGCGCGACCGCAAGGCGCTGGACGAGGTGCTCATCATCGCCAGCGCACTGAGCGTGCAGGACGTGCGCGACCGCCCCATGGAGGCGCAGCAGCAGGCCGACCAGGCGCATGCCAAGTTCGACGACGACAAGAGCGAGTTCAGCGGCTACCTCAAGCTGTGGAAGTGGATCAACGAGGCCCGGGGCGGGGCGCCCAGCCTGCCATCAGCCCGTGCCCAAAAGGCCATGGCCGCGCAGAAAGCGCCGTCGCAGGCCTTCTTGCCTGTGGCGCAGCGTAGCAGCGGCAGAAGCCCTGTGGAGGCGCCGCCCAGTGCTACCGCCACCGCACCCGCCCCCGCCGCCACCCACAAGCTCAGCAACCGCCAGTACGAGCAGCTGCTGCGCCAGAACTTCATCAGCATCCGCCGCCTGCGGGAGTGGCGCGACATCCACACCCAACTGCTCACGGTGGTCACCGAGCACAAGTGGCAAATCAACACCCAGCCCGCCAGCTATGAGCAGCTGCACTTGTCCATGCTGGCTGGTTTGCTGGGCAACGTGGGCGCCAAGAGCGACGAGGAAGATTGGTACCTGGGCGCGCGCGGCATCAAGTTCTACAAACACCCCGGCGCGCATCTGAACAAGAAGCCGGGCCGCTGGATCGTAGCGTCGGAACTGGTGGAAACCACGCGCCTGTTTGGCCGGGGCATTGCGGCCATCGAGCCGCAGTGGCTGGAGCAGATTGGCGGGCATGTGCTGCGCAAGCAATTGCTCGACCCGCACTGGGAGAAAAAGTCTGCCGAGGTCATCGCGCTGGAGCGCGCCACGCTCTACGGCATCGTGGTCTACAACAACCGCCGCGTGAATTTTGGCAAGGTAGACCCGCACGCCGCGCGCGAGGTGTTCATCCGCGAAGCCCTGGTGGGCGGTAACTGGGAGACGCGCCTGCCCTTTCTGGCTGCCAACCAGAAGATGATCGCCAAGGTCGAAGAGCTGGAGCACAAATCCCGCCGGCAGGATGTGCTGGTGGACGAGGAACTCATCTACGCCTTCTACGACCAGCAGCTGCCGCCCGATGTCTGCAGCGGCCACAGCTTTGAAGCCTGGTACCGCGAGGAGTCCAAGAAGCAGCCCGACTTGCTGAAGCTCACCCGCGAAGAGCTGATGCGCCACGAGGCCGCGGGCATCACCACCAACGCTTTTCCCAAAACGGTGCGCCTGGGCGGGGTGGACTGCGCTGCCAGCTACCTGCACGAGCCCGGCGATGCGCGCGACGGCATCACCGTGACCATCCCGCTCTTTGTGCTCAACCAGGTGAGCGACGAGCGCTGCGAGTGGCTGGTGCCTGGCATGCTCAAGGACAAGATCCAGGCGCTGCTTAAAAGCCTGCCGCAGCGCCCGCGCAGCCGCTTTGTGCCGCTGCCCGACAGCGCCACACGCCTGGCCGAGCTGCTCGGCGCACCCGAACGCTTTGGCACGGGCAGCCTGACCGATGTGCTGCTCAAGCAGGTGCGCGACGAAACCTCGCTCGACGTGAAGCGCGCCGACTTCAAGCTCGACATGCTCAGCCCGCATTTGTTCATGAACTTCCGCGTGGTGGATGAGCACGGCCGCCAGCTCGGCCACGGCCGCAACCTGGGCGCACTCAAGGCCGAGTGGGGCGCCAAGGCGCGCGGTGCCTTCCAGGCGCTGGCGGGGCTCAAATTGGGCGGTACAGCCGCCGACACTGCGGATTTGAAGCAAAAAGCGCCGCAAGCGGCGGAGAATCATGCCCAGAGTGCTATCAAACCAGGAGCAAATAGCCCAGGCCCAGCGGCCAAGTCAGCCAGCGCCGCGCACTCCACACCCGCGGCTCCCTCCACCCCTGCAGGCCAGCGCTACACCACCTGGACATTCGGCGAGCTGCCCGAACTCATGGAGATCAGGAAGGCCGGTCAGACGCTGATCGGCTTTCCGGCCCTCATCGACGGCGGCGATGCCGTGACCATTGAAGTATTCGACGAACCCGAGGTGGCCGCCGCCAAACACCGCGCGGGCCTACGCCGTCTGTTTGCGCTGCAGATCAAGGACGCGCTCAAGTACCTCGAAAAGAACATCCCCGATCTGCAGAAGATGGCCGTGGCTTACATGCCCCTGGGCACGCAGGAAGAGCTGCGCATCCAGATCATCGACGTGGCGCTGGACCGCGCCTTTTTGCTCGACCCGCTGCCCACCGACGAATATGCCTTCAAGCGCCGCGTGGAAGAGGGCCGGGGCCGCCTCACGCTGATAGCCAACGAGGTCGCGCGCCTGGCCGCCACCATCCTCACCGAATACGCGGCCGCCGCGCGCAAGATCAAAGACACCAAGAACGCGCCCGACGCGACAGCGGACGCCCTGCAGCAACTGCAGCGCCTGGTGCCCAAGAACTTCATCGCCGTGGCCCCCTGGGCGCAACTGGCCCACTACGCCCGCTACCTCAAGGCCATCACCCTGCGGCTCGATAAATACCGCGCCGACCCCGCCCGCGACGCCGCCAAGCTGGCCGAACTTCGCCCGCAAGAGCAACGTTACTGGCGCCTGGTCGCCGAGCGCAAGGGGGCGGTGGATGCGCGCATGCAAGAGCTGCGCTGGCTGCTGGAGGAACTGCGCGTGAGCTTCTTCGCGCAAGAGCTGCGTACGCCGCAGCCGGTGAGCGTGAAGCGGCTGGACAAGTTGTGGGCGCAGATACAGAGCTGAGCAAATCAGCGCGGATCAGCTTGAATCAGCTCGGATCGTTATGGGGTGCTGGACCAGATGACCCAGCCCCAGGCAGGCCACCACGCGTCACATGGGCGACGATCATGGGGGCATCCCCCTTGCTTGGCTTTGGTGGGCCATCTAGGCTGGAGGGCACAAGGAGTCTGTCTGCCCCATGCGCCCTCACCACAAGTTCTGGCCCCGCCGCCTTCCCCATGCCATCACGCTGCCTGCCACCTCGCTGTGGGACAACCTGGCCATCAATGCGCGCCGTTACCCCGACAAGGCGGCGCTAGTCTTTTTTGGGGCCACGACCAGCTACCGGCAGCTGATGGAAGGCGCGGAGCGCCTGGCCGCGCGGCTGGCGCAACTGGGTGTGCAGCGGGGCGACCGCGTGGTGCTGTGCATGCAGAACTGCCCGCAACTCGTGATGGCGCACTTTGCGATCCTGCGGGCCAATGCGGTGGTGGTACCGGTCAACCCCATGAACCGGGCCGAGGAGCTCAAGCACTACATCACCGACCCCGACACCAAGGTGGCGATCACCACGGGTGACTTGGCCCCCGAGATGGCCAAGGCCAGCAATGCGTTGGCCCCTGGCGAGCGCCTGGCGCACCTGGTGGTCACGCAGTTTTCAGATGCATTCGATGTGAACGTGACCGGCATCAACGCGCCGCCCGAGACCTGGATGGACTGGCTGGGCACGCGCCACCCGCTGCCTGCGATGGACGGAGGTCAGGCCTACGCCTGGGCGGATGCTTTGGCCTGTGCGGATGCGCCACCCGCCCTGTCGGTAGGCCCCGCCGACCTGGCGCTGCTGCCCTACACCAGCGGCACCACGGGGCTGCCCAAGGGCTGCATGCACCTGCACAAAAGCATCATGCACAACGCAGTGGCGGGTGCGCTGTGGGGCAATGGGTCGGCCGACAACGTCACACTGGCGGTGGTGCCCATGTTCCATATCACCGGCATGGTGAGCGTGATGCACACGGCCATCTACTGCGGAGCCACGCTGGTCATCATGCCCCGGTGGGATCGCGACCTGGCGGGGCGCCTGATATCGCGCTACCAGGTCACCACCTGGACCAACATTCCCACCATGGTCATCGACCTGCTGGGCAGTCCCAACTTTGCCAGCTATGACCTGTCCAGCCTGGCCTACATCGGCGGCGGCGGCGCAGCCATGCCGCAGGCAGTGGCGCAGCGCCTGCTGGAGCAATATGGCCTGCGTTATGCCGAGGGCTATGGTCTGACCGAAACGGCGGCGCCGTCGCACTCCAACCCGCCGGACCACCCCAAGCAGCAGTGCCTGGGCATTCCGTTCATGAGCACGGATGCGCGTGTGATTGACCCCGACACGCTGCAGGAGCTGCCCGTGGGAGAGCAGGGCGAGATCATCATCCATGGCCCTGAAGTGTTCGAGGGCTACTGGAAGCGGCCCGATGCCACGGCCTCGGCCTTCATCGAGTTCGAGGGCAAGCGCTTCTTCCGCTCGGGAGACCTGGGCCGCATGGACGAGGACGGCTATTTCTTTTTGACCGACCGGCTCAAGCGCATGATCAACGCGAGTGGCTTCAAGGTCTGGCCTGCCGAGGTGGAGGCGCTGATGTTCCGCCACCCCGCCATCCAGGAGGCCTGCATCATCGCCGCCAAGGACAGCTACCGGGGCGAAACTGTGAAGGCGGTAGTGGTGCTGCGCGCCACCCACAAGGACACGACCGATCAGCAGATCATCGACTGGTGCCGCGAAAACATGGCGGTGTACAAGGTGCCGCGCATCGTGCAATTTGTGAGCGCGCTCCCCAAGAGTGGCAGCGGCAAGGTGATGTGGCGCGCGCTGCAGGAGCAGGAAGCGCAGTGACAGGTCTGTCTCGACCGGGCTGCAGCGGTGATTAGTGTGCCGAGCTGGCCATTGTCAGTTCGCCCAGGTCCCGCTCCAGCAGGGCGGGGTCGCCCAGCTGAAGCTCGATCAGGCGGCGCAGGTGGGTGACGCTGTCCAGGTCGATACCCTTGCACAGCAGCCCGGTGTGCAGGCCTTGCACGTGGGCCACCTCGGTGGACATGGCGATGTGGTTGCCCGTGTCGGCCAGGGGAATGGTCAGCTGGCACAACGTGCCTTGATCCAGCGCGGCCTGCGCGGGCACCATGATCAAAGCGCCCTTGAGCGACAGATCCAGCACGTGCACGCTGAACGCATCGGTGGAGGTGGTCAGCAGGGCCGGTGCATCAAAACCGACGCGGACGAAGTGGCGGCGTTCATGGGGCATCGCTGTCTCCTGGGCGAAGCGGGGGGATAGGCGCATGCTAACCCAACCGGAGCGCGGCAGTTAACCTTTGGAGGTTTTTGCAAGCATTCGTTAACATGGGCCCACCATCACCTGTGGGGTCCGATGTGAAACCTGGCGTGAACTGGCCGGCGCGCCTTTGGGCGGCATGCTTGCAAGGCATTGTGTGGGTGGCAGTCTTGACGGCCAGCGCCAGCATTGCTGCGGCCCCACGCGAGCTGCGGGTGGGTGTGTACTCCAACGAGCCCAAGGTGTTTGTGGATGCCGATGGCAAGGCTGCAGGTATTTTTGTGGACCTGCTGCAACTGGTGGCTGCGCGTGAGCAGTGGACCATCAAATACGTGCCCTGCAGCTGGCAGGACTGCCTGGATGCGCTGCGCCAGGGCCAGCTCGACCTGATGCCCGATGTGGCCCGGTCGCCAGAGCGCGAGATTCTGTACGACTTTCACCGCCTGCCAGTGCTGCACAGCTGGTCGCAGATTTACAGGGCATCGAACGCGCACATCTACTCGTTGTTTGACCTCCAAGGCAAGCGGGTAGCGGTACTCAAGGGGTCCGTGCAGCGGTCCACGTTCTTGAACATGGTGGACAGCTTTGGCATTCAGGTGACCTTGTTGGATGCGCCCAGCCTGATAGATGCGTTTGCCATGGTGCAGCGGGGTGAAGCCGATGCGGTCATCTCCAACCACCTGTTCGGCAATTTTCATTCGGCCCGCTATGGCGTGGTGGACACGGGCATCGTGTTCCAGCCCGCTGCGCTGTTCTTTGCGACCGGCCCCGGGCGCAATGCCGACGTGCTGGCTGCCATTGACCGATCCGTCGAAGACTGGCGCAGTGGCGCCGACCCTGCCTATGCCCAAGTGATGCGCCATTGGGGTGGGCAGGACCCTGGAGTACAGATTTCTCCCTGGGTGTGGCGAGGGCTTGCGGGCCTGGTGGCATTCAGCTTGCTGGCGGCGTTGATGGTTGCGATCCTGCGTCGCCAGGTGCAAGAGCGTACGCGCCACCTGCAGGACAGCGAGCAAAAGCTCGCCACCATTTTGGACAGTGTGGGGGCGTTTATCTACATCAAGGGCAAGGACTACCGTTACCAGTACGCCAACCACCATACGCTGCATTACTTTGGCAGGCCTGCGCACGAGGTGCTGGGCCATGACGACGCTGCGTTTTTCGATACGGCCACGGCGCAACGGCTGCGAGCCAATGACCGGCGGGTGCTGGAGGAGGGCGAGACGCTGGAGGCAGAGGAGGTGAACACGCCCGCCGCAACGGGCGAGACCCGCGCGTTCCTGTCGATCAAGATACCCCTGCGCCACGCAGATGGCAGCATTTATGCGCTATGCGGCATCTCGACCGACATCACCGAGCGCCGCAAGGCTGAAGAGTCGCTGCAGATTGCGGCTACGGTGTTTGAGTCGTTCGAGGGCATGATCGTCACAGGGCCGGACCAGCGCATCCTCAAGGCCAACCAGGCCTATGCGCGGCTGACTGGCTACACGGTTGACGAGCTGGTGGGGCAGACGCCGCGCCTGCTGCACTCGGGCCGCCAGGATGCGTCTTTTTACGCGGTCATGAAAAACACCCTGCGCTCCACCGGCATGTGGCAGGGCGAGGTATGGAACCGGCGCAAGGACGGCACCGAATACCCGGCCTGGATCACCATCACCACCGTGCGTTCGCCGCGCGGCGAGATCACCCATTACGTTGGCACGCAGACGGATATCTCCAGCCGCAAGGCGGCCGAGGAAGAGATCAGGCTGTTGGCTTTCTATGACCCGCTCACGGGGCTGCCCAATCGCCGGCTGATGAATGACCGCCTGCAGCACAGCCTGGCCGCCAGTGCGCGCTCGGGCGCGGGCGGCGCGTTGCTGTTTGTGGATCTGGACAACTTCAAGGACCTGAACGACACCCAGGGCCACGAGCTGGGCGACCAGTTGCTGCGCCAGGTGGCCGCGCGCCTGGGGGGCTGCATACGCATGGGGGACACCGTCGCACGCCTGGGTGGGGACGAATTTGTGGTGTTGCTGGAAGGGCTCAGCCCGCAGGTGCACGAAGCGGCCGCGCAGGCCGAGACGGTAGGGCGAACGGTGCTGCAAGCACTCAGCCAGAGCTATCAACTTGAAGGCCATGCACACCACAGCTCCTGCAGCATCGGCATCGCGCTGTATGCCGATGCGCGCGGCTCGGTGGATGAACTACTCAAGCACGGCGACATGGCCATGTACCAGGCCAAGGGGGCTGGTCGCAACACCCTGCGGTTCTTTGATCCGCGCACCCAGGCCAATGTGACGGCGCGCACGTTGCTGGAGGCGGGTTTGCGCGAGGGGCTGCGCGAAGGGCAGTTCTTGCTGCACTACCAGGCACAGATCCACCAGCAGCAAGGCATTGTGGGCGCCGAGGCATTGGTGCGCTGGCAGCACCCGCAGCGCGGGTTGGTATCGCCGGCCGAGTTCATTCCGGTGGCAGAGGCCTCGGGCCTCATCGTGCCGCTGGGCGTGTGGATTTTGCGCACCGCCTGTCTGCAACTGGTGGAGTGGGCCCGCGACCCGCAGACCGCCCACTGGACCCTGGCGGTGAACGTGAGTGCACGGCAGTTCCGCCACAGCCATTTTGTGGATGACGTGCTGGGCCTGCTGGAAGAAACCGGCGCCAACCCGCACCGGCTGAAGCTGGAGTTGACCGAGACCCTGCTGCTGGACGATGTGGAGGACACCATACAGCGCATGGACACCCTGCGTGCATCGGGCCTGGGCTTCTCGCTGGACGACTTTGGCACGGGATATTCGAGCCTGAGCTACCTCAAACGCTTGCCACTGGACCAGCTCAAGATCGACCAGAGCTTTGTGCGCGACCTGCTCACCGATGCCAACGACGCCAGCATCGCCCGCACCATCGTCACCCTGGCGCATAGCCTGGACTTGGGAGTGATCGCCGAGGGGGTGGAAACCCAGGAGCAGCGCGACATGCTGGCCGGGCTGGGGTGCTACATGTGGCAAGGCTACCTGTTCGGGCGCCCGGGGCCGGCTGAGGCGCTGTTGCCGGCGGCCGCCAGTGCGGCGGCGTTATAGCGCCTTTTCATGGTCGCGGCGCCTGGGCCAGGGCGCCCACAGCTTTGCGCCACCTCATCTGCAGCCGACAACTGTCGCCATTGGCTGACAATTTGTAGCGTGTGAAGGGTGTAAGGTGCGGCAGGCCTTGTGATCGACATGGGGCCGCCCACCGCATGTGTGCACTGTCTGCGTACTTGGTGTGGCAGACAGCAGGAGCTATCCATGAAAAACACCATCCTTCCCGCGATCCGTCTTCTTGTTTCTGGCGCGGCTGCTGCCTTGCTGCTTGGCTTGGCGGGCGGCGCACATGCGCAGGCTTATGTCAACGCCACCGTAGGGGGGGAATTGGCACCCGGTGTGTATGGCCGTATCAACATCGGCAACGCGCCACCACCGCCGCTGATCTACGCAGAGCCTGTCATCATCCAGCGTCCTGCCGTGGTGGTGCCACGTGCGCCCATCTACCTGTATGTGCCGCCCGGCCATGCGAAGAACTGGGGCAAACACTGCTCCCGCTACAACGCCTGCAGCCAGCCGGTGTACTTTGTGCAAGAGCCGCCCCCACGCCGTGGCAACCCATACCAAGGCCCGCGAGGGCGCGATGACCAGCGCTGGGATGATGACCGCGGGCGCGGCGGCAAACACGACCGTGACCATGATCGTGGACATGGCCGGGGCGAAGGACGTGGCAAGGGCCATGGCAACCGGGACTGAACGGCTTGCTCAACCCGGCGTTGCAGCCGTATACGCAGAGTGAGCCGGGCGCAGCCCCCTGCACCGCACATGATGTTTGTGCCATCGCAGAGCTCGCGCCAGCGCCTGCGGTTAAGCTCGGGCCCCTATGGCCCAAGTCTCCTTTTCTCCCCCTTTCACCACTCCGGCTGACGTTGCCAGCCAGCTGCGCAGCAGCGGCTTTGCCGTGCTCAGTCCTGCGGCCGTTGCCGAGTGGGTTGGCTGCGAGCTGTCTGCGCTGCTGGCCCTGAACAGCGACTGGGCCGCCTTGCCGCCCGATGAGTTCTTGAAGGACGGCGGGCGCTACCGCCGCCGCCGCCATGCCTGCTTTGTGCTGCAGGACGGTCAGATGCAGCAGGTGCCGCACCGCGCCCATTGGCAGCCGGTAGAGTACAACGCGCTGCATGGCGGCATGGAGCGCTGGTTTGCACCCATGGAGCCCGCCACGGTGGCTCTGCCTGTGTGGCGGCAAATACTGGCCGCGCTGGCAAGCGTGTCGGACGCAGTGTTTGCGGTCCCACAGGCACCGGTGCCCTGGTTTGTGGAAGCACACCAGTTTCGCATCGACACCACGGACGGCATCGGCCGCCCCACACCCGAGGGCGCCCACCGCGACGGCGTCGATCTGGTGGCGGTGTTTCTGGTGGGGCGCGAGGGCGTCAAGGGTGGCGAGACGCGGGTGTTTGAAGCGGCCGGCCCCAGCGGGCAGCGCTTTACGCTGACCGAGCCCTGGTCGCTGCTGCTGCTGGACGATGCGCGCATGATCCACGAATCTACCCCTATCCAGCCGCTGGCTGCGGGGGGATACCGCGACACTCTGGTGGTGACCTGCCGCCGGGACAGCTTCCAAGGCGCGGATGTGGTGGGGCTGGCACCCTCGGGGGCTTGAACGGGAGTGCACCGGATTTGATGCGAATCAAGATGCGCGGTATGGTGGGCGTTCACACTGGTCACTGTGGGGCCACAAGCCCGTCACACCGTTCAACCCAAGGAGTAGCACCATGTTCAAGCACATTCTGGTTCCTGTCGATGGTTCCAAGACCTCGATGCTGGCCGTATCCAAGGCCGCAGGTCTTGCCAAGACCTTTGGCAGCGCCGTCACGGCGGTCTATGTGATCGACCCCTATCCCTTCACGGGCGTGGGCGCCGACTTTGCCTACGGCCAGGCGCAGTACATCAGCGCCGCCACGTCCGAGGCCAACGCCGCGCTGGACGCCACCAAGAAGGCCATGGCTGATGCGGGCGTGCAGGTCACCACCGTGGTGGGCGAGGGGCATGCGGTGCACGATGGCATCCTGCGTGCACTGGAGAGCACCGGCGCCGACCTCATTGTGATGGGCTCGCACGGCCGTCGCGGCCTGGAAAAGCTGGTGCTGGGCAGCGTTACGCAGCGTGTGCTGGGTGTGGTGCACATCCCCGTGCTGGTTGTGAGGGACTGAACACGCTCCCCCATGAAGAACGGCTCCGAAAGGAGCCGTTTTTTATTTCAGTTCTCGATGACGCTGCGCACCACCCGTAGCCATCTGCGCTTGGGACAGGCACGCCCCAGGCCAGTGCACCCTTGGATCTGGCTCTGCCAGGCCACCGGGTGCGTCTCCCCAGGGGAAGGCGCCGCAGGCGACTCAGGGGGGCTACTCAATCTTTGCGCCAGAGGCTTCCACAATGCCCTTCCACTTGGCGTAGTCGGCCTTGAGCAGCGTATTGAGCTGGGCGGCCGACATGGCCTCGGGCTCGGCGCCCTGGGCATGGATGGCGGCCTTCATTTCGGGGGTGGCCAACAGTTTGTTGATTTCTGCGTTGACGACGTTCACCACGGCGGCGGGTGTGCCAGCGGGAGCGAACACGCCGTACCAGGTGCTCACATCAAAGTCCTTGAAGCCCGATTCGGACACGGTAGGGACCTCGGGCATGGACGAGCTGCGCTTGGCCGAGGTCACGGCCAGCGGGCGCAGCTTGCCCGACTTGATCTGGGCCATGGCCGACGGCACCGAGGACATGAGCAGGTCCACATTGCCCGACAACGCATCCATCAGCGCGGGGTTGGAGCCCTTGTAGGGGATGTGGCTGAGCTTGATGCCCGCAGCCTTCTCGAACAGGTCGCCCGCCAGATGGATGGAGGTGCCGTTGCCGGGCGACCCGTAGGTGACGGTGCCGGGCGCTGCCTTGGCGGCAGCCACCACGTCGGCCAGCGTCTTGAACTTGGAGTTCGCGCTAGTGGCAATGACCACAGGCGTGTAGGCCACATGGGCCACGGCGGTCAGGTCCTTGGTGGGGTCCCAGGGCAGGTTCTTGTACAGCCAGGGGCCGATCACCAGGTTGTCTTTCTGGCCCATGACCAGGTCATAGCCCGTGGGCGCGGCCTTGACGGCCTCGCCAATGCCGATGGTGCCGCCTGCGCCGGCGCGGTTGTCGGCCACCACGGTCCACTTGGCGCTTTCGGTGAGCTTGGTGGCCACCAGGCGCGACAGGATGTCGGTGCCGCCGCCGGGCGGGAAGGGCACGATCAGGCGGATGGGCTTGGCGGGGTATGCCGCAGCGGGCGCAGGCGCCTGGGCGTGGGCCGTGGTGCCCAGCGCGAAGGCGAGGGCAAAGAAGGAAAGCAGGGTGCGCATCATGGTGAGAGGTGTCTCCATCGGTTCAGTGGTGTGCGGGTCGCCGCCAGGCCGCTGGGTGCGGCTGCGGTTGCCCGGCTGATCTGGGGCAGCGGGCGCCAATGATCGCTGATCGACTGTGGCGCTCGCGTTGCCAATAGCAGGTGGCAGCATCGCGGGTGGCGATGGCAATGTGCGCACCCGCGTGCAGGTCAGAGGCGCTCAAAAATCGCCGCAATGCCCTGGCCGCCACCAATACACATCGTCACCAGCGCATAGCGGCCCTGGATGCGTTGCAGCTCATGGATGGCCTTGACGGTGATGAGCGCACCGGTGGCGCCGATGGGGTGGCCCAGCGAAATGCCCGAGCCGTTGGGGTTGACCTTGGCGGGGTCCAGGCCCAGGTCGCGGGTCACGGCACAGGCCTGGGCCGCAAAGGCCTCGTTGGCCTCGATCACGTCCAGGTCGTTGACGGTGAGGCCCGCCTTCTTCAGCGCCAGCTGCGTGGCGGGCACGGGGCCGATGCCCATGTACTTGGGGTCGACGCCCGCGTGGGCATAGGCTACCAGGCGGGCCAGGGGCTTGGCACCACGGGCCTTGGCGGCACCGGCTTCCATCAGCACCACGGCAGCGGCGGCGTCGTTGATGCCGGAGGCGTTGCCGGCAGTCACCGTGCCGTTTTCCTTGATAAACACGGGCTTGAGCTTGGCCAAGTCTTCCATGGTGGCACCGGGGCGGAAGTGCTCGTCGGTGGCGTATTGCACGTCGCCCTTCTTGCTCTTCAAGGTGACGGGCACGATCTGGTCCTTGAACACGCCGGCCTGCGTGGCGCGCTCTGCGCGGTTATGGCTTTCAACCGCCAGCTTGTCCTGGTCTTCACGGCTGATGCCCCACTTGGCGGCGATGTTCTCGGCCGTCACACCCATGTGGATGTTGTGGAAGGGGTCGTGCAGTGCGCCGATCATCATGTCCACCATCTTGGTGTCTCCCATGCGGGCGCCCCAGCGCATGTTCAGGCTGGCAAAGGGTACGCGGCTCATGTTCTCGGCCCCGCCGCCGATCGCCACGTCGGTGTCGCCCAGCAAAATGGACTGGCTGGCGTTGACGATGGCCTGCAGACCCGAGCCGCACAGGCGGTTGACGTTGTAGGCGGGCGTGCCTTCGCCGCAGCCGCCGTTGATGGCTGCCACGCGCGACAGGTACATGTCCTTGGGCTCGGTGTTGACCACATGGCCGAACACCACATGGCCCACGTCCTTGCCTTCCACGTTGGCGCGGGCGAGCGATTCGCGCACCACGAGTGCGCCCAGTTCGGTGGGAGGCACGTCCTTGAGGCTGCCACCAAAGGTGCCAATGGCGGTGCGCACTGCGCTGACGACGACGACTTCACGGGTCATGGGGAGGTCCTTTCAGAGAAATTCAGGTCAAAACGGCTGCAGGCGCTAGTGAATCATGCGGTTGCAGCTATCAAAGTAGGAGTAAATGGGCTCACGCCTCGCGCACATCGGCCACCGGGTGGGTGCCGAAGTCTGCGCGCTCCAGCCAGGCGAGCACGCGGGTGGCGGCGTCGGCAGGCGATGTGAGCTGGCCACCCGTCTTGAGGTTGGCGAAATTCTGGCGGTCCGGGAAGGCGGCCGGGTCGGCGCCGCGCAGCTGGACCTGCATGTCGGTGTCGATCACACCGGGAGCCAGCGAGCATACCTTGGCCCCATGGGGCTTGATGGCCTCGTCCAGAGCCACGCAACGCGTGAAATGGTCCATGCCCGCCTTGGCGGCGCAGTACGCGGCCTGCGAGGCCATGGCCCGGCGGCCCAGGCCCGAGGAAATGTTGAGCACCTTGCGCGGCACGGTCCAGCTGTCCGTCGCGCCCAGGAAAGCAGCGGTGAGCTGCATGGGCGCCTCCAGCCCCACACGCAGGGCGGTGGCCAGGTCTTCCGCGTCGCTGGCCGACAGCGGCGCAATGCGCGGGATCATGCCCGCGTTGTTGATGAGGGTGGCGCTGGCAAACGCCTGCGGGCCTTGGGCCTGCAGCCAGGCTTGCAGCTTGTGGGCGGCCTGCTCGCCCTGCGACAGATCTTGCTGCCACTGTTCGATGGCGACGCCTGCGGCCCGGGCCTCGGCCGCCAGGTCGTCATTGGCACTGCGTGCGATACAGATCAGGGTGTTGCCGCTGCGCAAAAGCTGCTGGGCCATGGCCAGGCCCATGCCGCGCGATGCGCCGGTGAGGATGTAGAGGTGGTTTTGAGGCATCCCGCCATGTTACTGCGCAGTACACGGCGCGGGGCGCTATTCCTAGCCCGTGGGGGACTCGAGCGTGGCCAGCAGCAGTGCCAGTCGCGTGTCCAGCGCCGCCAGGTCGACCGCCTTGAGGGCTGAAAGGATGCGGTGTTCGTTGGCCACATGGGCTTCCACGGCGCGGTCGATCAGCTCCAGCCCCTGAGGGGTGAGCTGCACGAGCGAGCTGCGTGCATCGGCAGGGTTGGGCAGGCGTTCGATCCAGCCCTGGGCTTCGAGCTTGGCCATGCGGTGCGTCATGGTGCCCGATGTGACCATGAGTGTGGAGAACAGCGTGGTCGGGGCCAGGCAGTAGGGCGCGCCACTGCGGCGCAGCGTGGCCAGCATGTCGAACTCCCAGGTGCTCAAGCCGAACTTGGCAAAGGTCTCATCCAGCCGCCGCTGCAGCAGCACGGCGCAGCGCTTGATGCGACCGATGGGGCCCATGGCGCTGGTGTCCAGGTCGGGGCGCTCGCGCTGCCACTGGGCCAGGATGGCATCGACGGCATCGGGTTGGCGTGGGTTGGCCATGGGCTTGTGGTGGTTGATTTATCTTGAATTCGAGATTGTATGGTAGAGTTTTTGTCTTGATTTGAAGATAAATATATGGCTGCTTCACGTGCTTCTGCAAGTTCCTCGACCTGGCTGGATGCGCTCACCACAGCGCTCGGACCGGTCATCTGGGGCTCGACCTACATCGTCACCACCGAGCTGCTGCCGCCCGACCGGCCTTTCACCGCCGCACTGCTGCGCACCTTGCCCGCGGGCTTGCTGCTGGTGCTGTGGTGCCGCTGCTGGCCGGCCTGGGGCGACTGGGTGGGGTGGCGGCGCCTGCTGGTGCTGGCAGCGCTGAACATTGGCGTGTTCCAGGCATTGCTGTTTGTGGCGGCCTACCGGTTGCCCGGTGGCGTGGCCGCGGTGGTGGGAGCCGTGGGGCCGCTGGTGGTGATGGGCCTGACCTGGGCGTTGGACCACCGGCGCCCGCCCGCACTGGCGCTGGCGGCCGGGGCGCTGGGTGTGCTGGGCATGGCGGCGCTGCTGCTGTCACCCGCTGCGCGCTGGGACATGGTGGGTGTGGCTGCCGCGCTGGTGGGTACGCTGTGCATGGCAGCGGGCACGTTCTGGTCGCGGCGCTGGCGGTCTGACTTGCCGGTGCTGGCGTTTACCGGCTGGCAGCTGTTGGCAGGCGGCGTGATGCTGGCGCCGGTGGCCTGGGCGGTGGACCCGCCTTTGCCCACACTCACTTCCACCCACATCGCGGGCTATCTGTACCTCAGCCTGGCAGGTGCGCTGGTGGCCTATGCGCTGTGGTTCCGTGGCATTGCGCGCCTGCCGTCGGTGGCGGTGTCGTCGCTGGGGCTGCTGAGCCCGGTCACGGCGGTGCTGCTGGGCTGGGCGCTGCTGGGGCAGGCCATGACTGGGGTATCGCTGGTGGGCATGCTGGTGGTGCTGGCGAGCATATTGGCCGTGCAGTGGGCCATGTCGCGCGCCGTGCCGCCGGGCGGGCGCTGACCAGTAAGTATTGTTTGCTATTGAATAGATAGCGATTGGCGCATGTTCTACTAGCGCTAGCGGGCAATTTGGCTAAAAATCGGCCGCACACTCCAGCGCTACCTGCTCCCCCGTGCTGGGGTGCCCAAAGGCTAGGTGACTGGCATGCAGCAGTAGGCGTGGGGCTTGTGCCTGCGTGGCGGCATCGGCATACAGCCCGTCGCCCAGGATGGCGTGGCCTATGGCGGCCAGGTGCACGCGCAGCTGGTGGGTGCGGCCGGTGATGGGCTCCAGCTCGATGCGCGTGGTCTGAGCCGCAGCGTCTTGCGCCAGTGCACGCCAGCGGGTTAGGCTGGGTTTGCCCACGGCGTGGTCGATAACGCGCAGCGGGCGCCGCTCCCAGTCGGCGGCGATGGGCAGTTCGATCTCGCTCCAGTCGCCGCCCGCTGTGCCCAGCAGCCCTTGCACTACCGCCTGGTAGCGCTTGTGCACCTGTCGCTCGGCAAAGGCGTGGCTCAGGCGCCGCTGTGCATCGATGTGGCGGGCCATGAGCACCAGGCCCGAGGTCGCCTGGTCCAGCCGGTGTACGATGAGCGCGCCGGGCCAGTGCTGCTGTGCACGGGCGCTCAGGCAGTCTTGTTTGTCGGGGCCCCGGCCGGGCACGCACAGCAGCCCGGAGGGTTTGCACAGCACCAGTAGGTCGTCGTCTTCGTACAGCGCCTGCACCCCATCTGCCACGGGTTCAGGCAGGGTCATGGCCCACGATCAGCCGCTGCACGGTGGCGCAGAGTTCTTCCACGTCGTTGGGTTTGTGGATCAAGGCCCGGGCGCCTTCGGCCAGCGCGGCCTGTTCGATCTCCGCCGTCACATAGCCCGAGGCCAGGGCCACGGGCAGGTCGGGGCGTATCAGGCGGGCCTCGCGCACCAGGTCCACGCCACAAAAGCCGGGCATGTTGTAGTCGGTGACCAGCAGGTCATAGGCCTGCGGGGCGGCCCGCAGTGCAGCCGTGGCCTCGTGCGGGTCGGTGTAGCCGCTCACCTCATAGCCCCGGCGGCGCAGCAGGCGCTGCACCAAAAAGACCAGGGCCTGGTCGTCGTCCACGTACATCACATGGTGCTTCTTGCCCTGCGCACTGCCGGGTGGTTCGGCAGGCGCTGGCGCTGAGGCCATGGCCGCCAGCGGCGCTGCCTGCGCGGCAGGGCTGGGCTGTGCACCGGCAGCCGCACCGGTGGCCACTGGAAAGTACAGCGTGAACCGGCTGCCCTGGCCCGGCGCGCTGTGCACATCCACCCCGCCTTCGTGCGTGCGCATTACGCCATGCACCACCGCGAGGCCCAGGCCCGTGCCCTGGCCCACGGGCTTGGTGGTGAAGAAGGGCTCGAAGATGCGCTCCAGCGTGGCGGCGTCCATGCCGGGGCCTGTGTCGCGCACTGTCAGGGCCACGTAGTCGATGGGCGCGAGGCCCAGGCGCTCGGTCAGGCGCTGGTCGGGCTGCACGGTGGCGGCCTCTACATGGATGCTGCCGCGCTCGGTACCAATGGCGTGGACGGCGTTGGTGCACAGATTGAGCAGGGCCTGCTCGACCTGTGTGGCGTCGGCCAGCACGGGTGGCAGGCCCGCCTGCAGTTGCATGTGCAGCTCAATGGCGGGGGGCAGGGTCACGCGCAGCAGGCGCTCGGTGTCGTGCACCACCTCAGCCAGCGACACTGCCGAGCGCTGCGGGGGCTCGTTGCGGCTGAAGGTGAGGATCTGCCTCACCAAGTCGCGCGCGCGGCGGCCGGCCTTGTCGATCTCCAGCAGGCTCTCCAGCACGGGAGAGCCCGGCGCGTGGGTGGCGCAATCGGCCTTGGCCAGTTCCACATTGCCAAGGATGGCACCCAGGATGTTGTTGAAGTCGTGCGCAATGCCGCCGGCCATGGTGCCCACGGCCTGCATCTTGTGCGACTCGCGCAGCTGGGCTTCCAGCTCATTGCGGTGCGCCTCGGCCTTCTTGCGGCCTGTCAGGTCGCGGGCAAACACGGTAGTGGTCTCGCCGTCGGCATGGCGCTCGAACGACACGCTCACCTCCACAGCCAGCTCTTTGCCGCTGGCAGTCAGCGCGGTCATCTCGCCCAGCAGGGCCTGCGTGGTGAGCTGGGCAAACGTCAGCGCCTGCGCCGCGTCGGGCAAAAAACGGTCGAGGGTGCTGCCCAGCGCGTCGCTGGCACTGCACTGGAACAGCGCCGCCGCCGTGGGGTTGAACACGGTGATGCGCTGGTGCTGGTCCACGCAGATGATGGCGTCCAGCGCGGAGTTGATGACGGCCTCCAGCCGCTTTTCGCTGGCGCGGATTTGCTCATTGCGCTGCTGCAGGGTCTCGGCACTGTGCTGCAAGGCCTGGCGCTCGGCCAGCAGCGGGCCCTGGTCGATCACCGCGCACAAGAACTGCGACAGCGGCGGGCCGCTAGTCTGCGGTGCATCGATGTGGGCAATGTGCAGGTCGCCGGTGATGCGCGTGGCATTGCTGATGGTGAACACCACCTCCTTGACCTCGCTGTGCCCCAGGTCCTGCGCCTGGGCAAAGGCCTCACGCACGCGGGCGGCATCCTGTGGGCACACAAAAGGCATCAGCGCAGTCAGCGGCCGGTCGCGCTCGGTGGGCTGGAACGATCGGTGTGCCATCGAGTTGGCCTGCACCACCATGTCGTGATCGTCCACCACCATGAGGGCCAGCGGTACGCTGGCAAACAGAGTCTCGAAGCGTTCGTACGCACTCTCGGCCACGGCCTGGCTGTAGCGCAGTACCTTGTTCTGGTTCTCTAGCTCGGCCTGGTAAGCACGCAGCTCCGCCACCAGGCCATCGGCAGAGGCACCGGGCGTGCGGGAGTGGGGGGCAGGCGGGCGGGGCATGTGCTCTGCGGCTGCGGGCTGGCGGCCTGCAGGGTCCAGAAAAGACAGGTCGGGTTCACTCATGAAGGGGCGCGGTCAGCCGGGTGCGTGCCCGGGCTCTCTCAAGTGTACGCCTGCCCATCTGGCACCACGCGATGGCGGTGGCACCATCAAATTGCGATTTCAACGCGCGTTTGGGTCGATTGTTGATGAATTGCGAACAATCCGTTTCTTTGGCAGGGCTTACCGAACCACTGTGGGGTGCCTACAGTTCCACCATCGACACATCCCTCGATCCACAACTTCTATCAGGACCCTGCCATGACCACTGACACCACTCTCGCCCAACCCTTGCTGAACAAGCTGCAATGGCGCTACGCCGCGAAGAAGATGAACCCTGCCAAGAAGGTGCCGCAAGAGAAGGTGGAGCGCATTCTTGAAGCCACCCGCCTGGCGCCTACCTCCAGCGGCCTGCAGCCGTTCGAGATCATCGTGGTGACCGACCCCGCCGTGCGCGCCAAGATCCAGCCCATCGCCTGGAACCAGGCCCAGATCACCGACGGCTCGCACCTGCTGGTGTTTGCGGCCTGGGACAACTACACGGCCGACCGCATCAACATGATGTTCGACCTGACCAATGACCAGCGTGGCTTCAAGAACGAAGGCTGGGAAAACTACCGCCAGATGCTGCTCAGCAGCTACCCCCAGCGCGATGCCGAAGTGAACTTCCAGCACGCAGCCCGCCAGGCCTACATCGGCATGAGCGCAGCCCTGATCGCTGCAGCGTTTGAAGAAGTGGACTCGACGCCCATGGAAGGCTTCGACCCCAACGCGCTGGATGAAATCCTGGGCCTACGTGCGCGCGGCCTGCGCAGCGTCGCCATCTTGCCGCTGGGCTACCGCGCCGACGAAGGCGACTGGCTGGTGAGCCTGAAGAAGGTGCGCCGCCCCCGCGAGCAGTTCGTGACCGAAGTCTGAGGATCTCCTCCTCAGGCACAAAAAAGGCTGGACAGGGGTCCAGCCTTTTTTTCGTGGGGAGCCTCAGCGTGTGGCGGGCGCTGCATCCGTCACGCGGCGCATGGGGGTGAGCACAAAGGCCAGTGCCGCCAGCACCACCAGCGTTCCGCCGCTGGCCGCGAACAGCTGGGTGAGCGTGATGCTCTTCATCACCCAGCCCGTCACGGCGGCAGAGATTGGCGCCAGGCCCATGAAGATGAACATGAACAGGCTCATCGCGCGGCCCAGCAGGGCGGGGGGGACCCGGTGCTGGATCCATGTGAACACGCTCACCTGCATGAAGCCGCCGAGCAGTCCGATGACCAGCATCAGCACCGCGCCTTGCCACACGGCGGTGATCAGACCCAGCGGCATGAACAGCGCGCCAATGATGGCGTCGAACGCCAGGATAGTCATGCCCAGGCTGCCAAACCGCAGCCGGGGCACCATGCCCGACACCACCATGCCCAGCAGCGTGCCCGCGCCGTGGGCGCCCACGATGATGCCGAAGGCGGCGGCACCGAGCTGCGGGCTGCTGCTGGCCAGCACCGGAATGGCGATATGGATGGGACCCATGATGAACAAGGCAATGGCGCTCCAATACAAAAAGCAGGTGCGCAGCTCGCTGTCACGCCAGAAGTGACCGAGGCCCTGCGCCACCGAGGCGAGCACCGCCTGTGGCGCGGCCGTGGGGGCGGAAAGGTCCGCAAGGCCCGCACGCGTCTGCACCTTGGACAGCGTCCAGGCCGACACGGCGAAGCTCAGCGCATCCAGCGCGAAGGCGATGCCGATGCCAGTGGCGTTGGCATGTGCTGGCGCATCCGCGGCGGCTTGGGCTGCGCCACCAGCGCCAAACAGTGCAATCAACAGCCCCGCGAGCAAGGGCCCCAGGAACATCGTCAGCTGCCGCAGGCCCAGGCTGATGCCGTTGGCGGCCTGCAGCTGGGGGCGTGCCACCACCGACGGCATCATGGCCGTGCCCGCCGGAATGCTGAAGGCCGTGGCAAGCCCAATGCCCAGCGACAGCGCGTACACCATCCACAACGACAGCGTGCCCGCAAACACCAGCCCCGCCAGCGCGGCCAGCAGGACCAGGTTGACGTATTTGGTGATCATCAGAACCTGCTTGGGCGAATGGCGGTCTACCAGCGCGCCGCCGATCAGGATGAACAAGGCGCGCGGCACGCTGATGAGGGCTAGCACGGTGCCCAGCACCAGCGTGTCGCCGGTCATCTGCAGCACCAGCCAGGGCAGTGCGATCAGCGTGAACTGGTCGCCCAGCATGGACAGGGCCGAGCCGCCAATCATCCAGCGGAAGTTGGGGTCCTGCAGCAGCGCGGCGCGCGGGTCTGCGGGTGGGATTGCAGGGCCTGCGCCGGGTGGGTGGGCAGGACGGGGTGAGGTGTCAGGTCGCATGAACGAGGTCTCCCAAAGAATGACGGGTGTGCGTGCGCCCCGTGAGCAAGCGGCCCACAGCGGTAAAACGCACGCAAAGGTGGTAACTGGCCAGGCACAGGGCGGTCGTGGCCAGCACGTTGATCAGCATCTTGGCCAGGGCTGGAACGGGCAGGCCGTACAGCAGCGCACCCAGGCCGATCGTGAGTGGCAGGTGCACCAAGTACACCCAGTACGAGCTGTCGGCCAGGTAGGCCAGCCAGGCGCGGGGGTGACCGACATGGCGCAGAAACAGCCCGATCAGCGCAAAGCTCCAGAGCCACGATGCGCTGTTGTAGGCCAGCGCCATCCAGAACTGCAGGTGACGGGTGGCAGACACCGGCGCGACCAGCAGGTCGGTAAATGCCCCGGTGACCAGCACCAGTGCAAAGGCCGATGCTTCCGGCTGTGCCAGCACTTCCGACAGCAGCGCAGTGACCAGAAAGCCCACCAGCCCAAGGCCCACCAGCGCAGGCCAGTGCCGTTCGTAGCGCTCCATCAACGCCTTGCGGTGCACATGCAGGCACAGGCCGAAGCCGTAGAACAGCCCGTTGTGTATCCACTCCGCCAACGGCGGCAAGAAGGACCCGCTGGGCGTCACGATGCCATGGTCGTAGCTGGCGCCAATCCAGGCCAGCGGCAGCGTGAGCAGCACCAGGCCTGCAGGGGTACCACCCAGCCAGAGGGCACAGCGTTGCAGGGCCTGCTGCACTCCTGCGGGCAATGCGCGCACGGCGGTCCATGCCACCGGTGTCAGAACTGCGAGCCACAGCAGCATCCACAGGAACCACAGGTGCATGGTGGCCGGGCCCTGGGGTACGTTGGGGCCTCGGGGCAACAGGCTGCGGTCCACACCCCAGGTGCCATAGGCCATGCGGTGCAGGAACATCAGCCCGAGCAGCGCGCAAGCGACGAACAGCGGCGGCCAGAACAGTACAAACGGCAGGCCCAGACGGCGGAGCCGGTTGCGCACCATGCCGGTCAGCCCATGGCGGTGTACCAGTGCCGCCACAAAGAATCCGGCGAGGATGAAAAACAAGGGCATGCGAAAGGCATGAATCACCGCCACCAACAGGTCTGCCAGAGGGCTGGACTGGTCGTCGTGCCAGGGCAGGGGCGAAGGCCGGCTCATGTAGACGACCGAGACATGCAGCACGATGCCCAGCCACATCATGGTGGCGCGCAGGTTGTCCAGGGCGTGCAACCGCCGGGTGGGGGCGGAGGGGTTGGGAGAGTGCGTCGATCCGTTCATGGGGGTCGACTGTGGGGCCTCACGTTGCGTGAGGGTCAAGCACTTTTCAGTGGTTTTTTTGCAGACGGTGTGAGTGTCTCAGCGGCGCGCAGAGACTGTCGCAGCGATGGCGGGAGTGGGTGTGGCTAGCGCGAGCGCCGCCTGCAGGTAGGCGCGCACGGGCGCGCTCAGCGGCGAGCCCGCCTGCAGCAGCGGCTCGTTGGCCGACGCGGTGAGCAGCTTCCGGCGCAATTGCGCATCGCTGCGGGTCAGCTGGTCGAACAGCGTGTTCCAGCGCAGGGCTGCCGCCGCTGCGTCGGGGTGGTTCGTGGGTATCTGGCGGGCCAGTAGCTGTTGTACGTCGCGTTCCAGCGCCGCCCATGCGGTGTGCGGTACGTGGCCCAGCATGCGCAGGTCGTCGCGGGTCAGGTACCTCTCCAGCAAGGCCAGGCGCAGTTTGATGGCCGTTTCCACGTATTCGATCATGTCGCCGGGTGGCGCGTGGTTGCGTCCCTGGGTGCTGGGCTCGGTGCGGAACATGTGGCCCCAGCGGTCCAGCAGGTCCAGATCGCCCCCCATCCAGTGCAGCATCAGTGCCATCCAGCGGTAGGCCAGTGCCTGGACTTCTGGGGAGTCGGGCGGCAACTGGCGGTCCATGGCGCTGCGCACCAGGTCCTTGACCACGATCCAGTCGCCCTCGATCAGGCCCCAGTTCGTGAAGATCTGCTTGAGTTCTGCACTGCTGAAATACTTGCCATAGGTGGTCATGAGCGCGAGCGCTTCCAGCCAGTTGCCCATGTCGGGCTCAGCACCGGCCATGAGGCCGTCGCGCAGCATGGTCAGCCGCCCGCGCAGTTCGGTGGCCTGGGCAATCTGCTGGTCCAGCGCACGGATCTGCTGGCCAATGATGCGCTGGGGCGCCACCCCTTCGCCTGCCAGCAGCTCGGCAATGTCGCTGAGCGCAAGACCCATCTGGCGCATGGTCTGAATGGCATGCAGCCGCTGCACATCGGCCTGGCTGTACAGGCGATACCCCGCCTCAGACCGGCCCGAGGGCTTGAGCAGGCCGATCTCGTCATAGTGGTGCAGCGTGCGCACCGTGAGGCCGGTGCGCCGCGCGAGGTCACCGACCTTCAGCAGCATAGGGTCAGCGGCCCACGGAGATCAGCTCGATCTCGAAATTCAGCGTGGCGTTAGGGGGAATGACGCCACCCGCACCCCGGGCACCGTAGGCAATGCCGGGGGGGCAAGTCAGCTTGGCCTTGCCGCCCGGCTTCATGCGCTGCACGCCTTCGGTCCAGCAAGGGATCACGCCATTGAGTGGGAATGAGGTGGGTTCGCCGCGTTTGTAGGAGCTGTCGAACTCCTTGCCGTCGAGGAACGTGCCCTTGTAATGCACCTTGACCGTGTCGGTGGCCTTGGGCGATTCGCCCGTGCCGTCTTTGAGCGATTCATAGACCAGGCCGCTGGCGGTGGTGACGGGGTTGGAGGACTGGGCCATGGCGGCGGGAGCCATCACGGCGCTGGCAAGCAAAAGGCACAAGAGGTTTCGCAAAGGGGGCTCCTAAAAGGTGTGAATCACAACGCAAGCCGCGATCTTATTCGTGTTCATGCATCTGCCTGTGTGGGCCGTCCAACGAAAAAGCCCTGGGCGGTTGAGCACCAGGGCTTTGAATGGCAAGGCCGTCGTGGCCTTCGCCGCAGGGTCAGGCGTAGTCGCTCACCGGAATGCAGCTGCAGCTCAGGTTGCGGTCGCCCCACACGTTGTCCACGCGGCCCACGGGCGACCAGTATTTCGACTGGCGCAGAGCAGCCACGGGGTAGGCGGCTGCTTCGCGGGTGTAGGGGCGGTTCCACTCGCCGCTCAGCAGGCTTTCTGCGGTGTGCGGCGCGTTCTTGAGCGGGTTGTTGTCCTGCGGCAGCGCGCCGTTTTCGATCTGGCGGATCTCTTCGCGGATGGCAATCATCGCGTCGATGAAGCGGTCCAGCTCGGACAGGGTTTCGCTTTCGGTGGGTTCCACCATCAGCGTGTTGGGCACCGGGAAGCTCAGCGTGGGCGCGTGAAAGCCATAGTCGATGAGGCGCTTGGCCACGTCTTCGGCCATCACGCCGCTGGTGTCCTTGAGGTGGCGCAGGTCCAGGATGCACTCGTGGGCGACGTGGCCGGGCTTGCCGTCCTTGCCCTCGCTGGCGTACAGCGTGGGATAGTGGTCCTTGAGGCGGGCGCTGATGTAGTTGGCGCTCAGGATGGCCGTCTCGGTGGCTGCTTGCAGTCCTTCAGCTCCCATCATGCGGATGTACATCCAGCTGATGGGCAGCACGGCGGCATTGCCCAGCGGGGCGGCGCTGACGGCACCCACGCCACCCGCCACGCCTGCTGTGGCGTGTCCGGGCAGGAAGGGCACCAGGTCTTGCACCACGCACACGGGGCCCACGCCGGGGCCGCCACCGCCGTGGGGAATGCAGAAGGTTTTGTGCAGGTTCAGGTGGCTCACGTCGCCGCCAAATTCGCCGGGGGCTGCCACACCCACCAGGGCGTTCATGTTGGCGCCGTCCACGTAAACGCGGCCACCATGGCTGTGCACCAGGGCGCACAGCTCCTTCACGCTGGTCTCGAACACGCCGTGCGTGCTGGGGTAGGTGATCATCACAGCCGCCAGGTTGGCGCTGTGCTGTTCGCACTTGGCTTTCAGGTCTACCAGGTCCACGTTGCCATTGGCATCGCAGGCAGTCACCACCACCTGCATGCCCACCATCTGGGCGCTGGCGGGATTGGTGCCGTGCGCGCTGCTGGGGATGAGGCAGATGTTGCGGTGGCCTTCGCCACGCGACTCGTGGTACCCCTTGATGGCCAGCAGGCCGGCGTATTCGCCTTGCGAGCCTGCGTTGGGTTGCAGGCTGATGCCCGCATAGCCGGTGGCCTGGCACAGCCAGGCGCGCAGTTGCTCGTCCAGCTCCTTGTAGCCCACCAGCTGGTCAGCGGGGGCGAAGGGGTGCACGTTGGCAAACTCGGGCCAGGTGATGGGGATCATCTCGCTGGTGGCGTTGAGCTTCATGGTGCAGCTGCCCAAGGGGATCATGCTGCGGTCCAGCGCCAGGTCCTTGTCGGAGAGCTGGCGGATATAGCGCAGCATGCCGGTTTCGGAATGGTGTGTGTTGAAGACGGGGTGCGTGAGGTAGCTGCTGGTGCGGCGCAGCTCGGTGGGGATCAGCGACTCGACGCCCTTTTCAAACGCATCGAAGGTGGGCAGCGCCTGGCCGTCCTTGGCGAAGATCTTCCACAGCAGCTCGATGTCGGCGCGCGTGGTGGTCTCGTCCAGCGAGATGCACAGGTACTCTTTGAAGTAAATCCGCAGGTTGGCGCCGAGGCTGATTGCCTTGGATGCTATGGATTGTGTAGCGTTTTGAGTATGCAGACTCACGGTGTCGAACGCGGCCTGTGCACTCACAGGCGCACCCAGCTGCTGCAGCCCTTGCGTGAGGATGGCGGTGTAGCTGGCCACGCGCTGTGCAATGCGCTTGAGGCCTTCGGGGCCGTGATACACGGCATACATGCTGGCGATGACGGCCGGGAGCACCTGGGCCGTGCAGATGTTGGACGTGGCCTTTTCGCGGCGGATGTGCTGCTCGCGTGTCTGCAGTGCCAGGCGGTAGGCGGGCTTGCCATGCACGTCCACACTCACGCCCACCAAGCGGCCGGGCAGGCTGCGCTTGTATTCATCGCGGCATGCCATGAAGGCGGCATGCGGGCCACCAGCGCCCATGGGCATGCCAAAGCGCTGGGTGGTGCCCACCACGATGTCTGCACCTTGTTCACCGGGCGGGGTGATGAGCGTGAGGGCCAGCAGGTCGGCGGCCACGATGAAGGCAGCTTGCTTGGCGTGCGCCTTTTCCACATCGGCGCGCAGGTCGTCAATGCGGCCGCTGGTGGCGGGGTACTGGGCAAGCACGGCAAAGTAATCGCCATTCAGCAGAGTGTTCCATTCCTCGGCCGAATTGGCCAGGCGCACCTCCAGGCCCAGGGGCTTGGCGCGGGTCTGGATGACTTCAATGGTTTGCGGGTGGGCGTCGCCTGCCACCACAAACACGTTGCTCTTGCTCTTGACCGAGCGCTTCGCCAGCGTCATCGCCTCGGCGGCTGCGGTGGCTTCGTCCAGCATGGATGCGTTGGCAATCGGCATGCCCGTCAGGTCGCACACCATGGTCTGGAAGTTGACCAGGGCCTCCATGCGGCCTTGGGAGATTTCGGCCTGATAGGGCGTGTAGGCGGTGTACCAGGCGGGGTTCTCCAGGATGTTGCGCAGGATGACGCCAGGAGTGTGCGTGCCGTAGTAGCCCTGGCCGATGAAGCTCTTGAGCAGCTGGTTCTTGCCCGCGATGGCCTTGAGTTCTGCCAACGCTGCGGCCTCGGTAAGGGTCGCAGGCAGGTCCATGCCCCGGCTGCGTGCAATGGAGCGCGGCACGATGGATTCGATGAGTGCGCGCCGCGAGGCCTCGCCGATCACCGACAGCATGTGCGCTTCGTCGGCTGCGTCGATGCCGATGTGGCGTGGCAGGAATTCGGTGGCGTTTTCAAGCGCGCCAAGGGGGGTGGCGGATTGCATCAGCATGGGGCAGTCTCGTAGGTCGCAGCGGGTTGGGGGCAATGCCGGGGTAGGGCGCTTGCACATGGGTAGTGCGCAGGCAGGGCAGGGCATGGCACGGCATGGCACGGCGCCATGCCCTGGAGAACGATCGGTGTCAGGCGTTCTTGGCGAACTCGGTGTACGTGGCTTCGTCCAGCAAGGCGTCGAGCTGGCTGGCATCGGCCAGCTTGACCTTGAAGAACCAGCCAGCGCCCAGCGGGTCGCTGTTGGCCAGCGATGGGTCGGCACGCAGGGCTTCGTTCACTTCCACCACTTCGCCGGTGACGGGCATGTACACGTCGGCGGCGGCCTTCACGGATTCGACGACACCGGCCACTTCGCCCTGGGTAAAGCTTTTGCCCACTTCGGGCAGGTCCACAAACACCACATCGCCCAGCGCGTCCTGCGCGTGAACGGTGATACCCACCACCGAGGCGTTGGCATCAGCGGCGTTGATCCACTCGTGGTCTTTGGAGAATTTGATCGTCATGGGAAGCTCCTCAAGCAAACGGGATAAATAAAGGAATCAGCAATGTAGCGGGCGCGGACCGCATCTGTGCGCTGCCGCCCGCGAAATCAACCGCGAAAGTAGTTGGCTGGAACGAACGGCATGGCGCGCACTTCCATGGGCACGGCCCTGCCGCGCACGATGGCATTGACGCGGGTGCCAATGGCGGCAAAGGCGGGCGCCACATAGCCCATGGCCACAGGTTCGTTCACCGTGGGGCCCAGCAGGCCGCTGGTGACTTCGCCGATCTTCTGGCCATCGGTGCTTTGCAGTTCGGTGTGTTCGCGCACGGGCACACGTTCCAGCGCGACCAGGCCGACACGTTTGCGGGGCAGGTTGGCGGGGTTGTCGATTTGCGCCAGCACCTTGTCTGCGCCAGGGAAGCCGCCAGCGCGCGCACCCCCGGTGCGACGCACCTTCTGGATCGCCCAGTTCAGTGCGGCCTCGGGGGGCGTGGTGGTGGTGTCGATGTCGTTGCCGTAGAGGCACAGGCCAGCCTCCAGACGCAGCGAGTTGCGCGCTCCCAGGCCAATGGGTTTGACTTCGGGCTGGGCCAGCAAGGCGCGGGCCAGGGTGTCGGCCTGTGCGGCGGGCACCGAGATTTCAAAACCATCTTCGCCGGTGTAGCCGCTGCGGGTCACAAAGCAGTCGCAGCCAGCAATCGTGAAGTCACCACCGGTCATGAACACCAGCTTTTCCACGCCGGGGGCCAGGCGGGTGAGGGCGGTGACGGCCTGTGGGCCCTGCAGTGCTAGCAGGGCGTGGTCTGGCATGGGCACCACTTTGCAACGCTGGCCGATGCGCGCCTGAATGTGGGCGATATCGGCCACCTTGCAAGCACCGTTCACGATGACAAACAGGGTGGGCTCGCCATTCACCACGCCCTGGTTGAAGAACATCAGGTCATCAATGATCGTGCCCTCATCGGTCAGCAGCAGGCCGTAGCGCTGTTTGCCCACGGGCAGGTCGATCACGTCTACAGGCATCAGGGTTTCAAAGGCTGCAGCGGCACCGGCGCCGATGAGTTTGAGCTGGCCCATGTGCGAGACATCGAACAGGCCCGCAGCACTGCGCGTGTGCTGGTGTTCGGCCATCAGGCCAGCGGGGTATTGCACGGGCATGGAATAGCCTGCAAACGGCACCATGCGGGCGCCCAGTTCGATGTGCAGGGCGTTCAGGGGCGTGGTGAGCAGGGGGACGGTGGCTGACATGGCGGACTCCGGGGCAAATGGGGGCCGCGACCACCAAGATGGTCACGGGATTTGCCCTGCTGTCCGCTTTACCTGAGAGATTCACCGCAGCGCCTTGGCTGGCCGTGCGGTTTGCTCCTTCGGTGGATGGCCTGCACACAGTTTTACTGTGGGGCCATCTCTCTCCAGCAAGGGAACGCCCGCATCGCTGCGGGCGGTTGTCAGTCCTTTTGCCTGAGCGTTCGGCGGGTGCCTGCGCCTTCGGCGGTGCTGCGCGTCCTGAGGACAAGACGGAGCACTCTCTCCTGACCCGGCGATTCTAACTACTTTGCGTAGACCAGATCCCGAAGTGCCAGCGAGATCGATGGCACATAGGTGATGATCATCAGGCACACCAGAATCACTCCGACAAAGGGAAGCAGGTGCTTGATGATCCGGTCCAGCGAGATTCTGGCCACGGTGCATGCCGCGAACAGGTTGACCCCAAAAGGTGGCGTGATCATGCCCAGCGCAAGGTTCACCACCATGATGAGACCGAAGTGCACCGGATCAATACCGAAATGCATCGCTACAGGCGCCAGGATGGGGGCCAGCACAATGATCGCCGCGCTGGTCTCGATGAACATGCCAATCACGAACAGCGCCGCGTTCACGCCCAGCAGGAACAGGGCAGGGGACTGCAGCACAGCCTCCAGCCAGCGGCCGATGGCATCTGGCACACCAGCGCGCGTGATCAGGAACGCAAACAACCCGGCGTTGGCAATGATGAACATGATCACCGCCGACGAGATGGCCGACTTGCGCAGAATGGCGAACAGGTCCTTGAGCTTGATCTCGCGGTAGATCACGACGCCGACGATCAACGCATAGAACACTGCAACGGCCGATGCCTCGGTGGGGGTGAACACACCGCCATAGATGCCGCCCAGGATGATCACGGGCATCAGCAATGCCCAGCCCGCCTGCAGCGTGGCCTTGCCAAAGGGCATGCGCCCATCACCATCGTTTTTGCCCCAGCCCTTGTATTTGCAATACACCCAGACAAACAGCATCAGCGCGGCGCTGATGAGCAGCCCTGGGCCGAAGCCAGCGATGAAGAGTTCGCCAATGGACACCTCGGCACTCACGCCGTACAGGATCATGGGGATGGAGGGCGGGATGATCACACCCAGCTCTGCGCTGGTGGCTTGCAGCGCTGCCGCATAGCTCGTGGGGTAGCCGTGCTTGATGAGCGCCGGAATCAGGATGGCACCAATCGCAAACGTAGTGGCGACCGACGAGCCCGACACGGCAGCAAAGATCATGCACGTCAGCACGCAGGTCATGGGCAGGCCGCCCTGCACACCGCCGACGATGCTCTTGGCAAACTCCACCAGACGGCGCGAGATGCCGCCAGTTTCCATCAGGTTGCCCGCGAGGATGAAGAAGGGGATGGCTGCCAAAGGAAACTTGTTGATGGCTCCGAACATCTCCTTGACGGAGATGAGCATGTTCGCATTGGAGGCCTGGATGCCCAGGATGGAAGCCAAACCGATGGACACAGCCACTGAGACGGTGAGTGCAAAGCACAGCACCATCGTTGAAATCATGACCAAACTCATTGAGCAGTCTCCAGTTCCATACGCAGGGGATCAATGAGGTTGCCGATGATGCCGACCACACAAAAAAGGCCACCCACAGGCATGGCGAGGTAAGCCCAGAACATGGACACGGATTCCAGCCCGGCCATGCTTTGCACGCCGCCCCGGCGTGCATAGTCCCAGCCGTACCAGATGATGATGCCGATGAGGACCAGGGCTGCCAGTGTCACCACCCAGTCCAGCACCCGTTTGATGCGCGGCGGACTCCAGCGGTACAGCACGTCCACACTCACCATCGCGCCCTGGCGAAACGCGGCCGGAATGGCCAGGAACACCATCCAGATCAGGCTGAAGCGGATGAGCACTTCGGTCCATTCAGCAGGCTGCTCCAGCACAAAGCGAGTCACGATCTGGAACATACCCAGGGCCGAAGCCAGGGTCAGCATGGCGCAAGCGCCCAGCATGGCGATGAAGGTGGTCCATCGCTCAAAGGTAAGAAAAGCGTTTTTCATGGGGCGGTGCCAACCATGGGTAGGTGGGAGGTGATCAGAACCATCGATCGTTCAAGAATAAAAACGCCCGATAGCGCAATGGCTACGGGCGTTGTCAGCTACAAAGGTAATAGCAATGAACAGAATTATTTGACGTCGCGGATCTTGTCGATGGCAGCCTTGCCGAACTGCTTTTCAAACTCGGCGTTGACGGGGGCCAGTGCCGCCACAAACTTGGCCTTGTCCACGTTGTCGATCACTGTCATGCCCTTGGCGCGGAGGTCGGCCACGCCCTTGGCGTCGTCTTCGTCCACGCGTGCACGGTTGGCCTTGGTGCCTTCCTTGGCGGCGTCAATGAAGGCCTGCTTGTCGGCCGCCGAGAGCTTGTCGAAAGCTGCCTTGTTCATCACGAAGATGCAGGGCGAATAGACGTGGCCGGTGAGCGTCAGGTGCTTTTGCACCTGATCGAACTTGGCCGAGATGATGACGGACAGCGGGTTCTCCTGACCGTCCACCGTGCCTTGTTGCAGCGCCGTGAACACTTCAGGGAAGGCCATGGGCGTGGTGATGATGCCAAAGCCCTTGTAAGCGGCGATGTGCACGGGGTTCTCCATCGTACGCATCTTCAGGCCCTTCAGGTCGCCGGGCTCTTTCACGTCGCGCTTGCTGTTGGTCATGTGGCGGAAGCCGTTCTCGGCCCATGCCAGCGCCTTGAAACCCTTGGCATCGAACTTGGACAGCAGGTCCTGGCCGATGGGTCCATCCAGCACCGCGCGTGCATGGGCCTTGTCGCGGAACAGGAAGGGGACATCCAGGATCTTGGTCTCAGGCACAAAGTTGGGCACTGGGCCTGTAGAACTGAACGCCAGCTCTTGTGTCCCCAGCTGCACCGCTTCAATCGACTCTCGCTCGCCACCCAGTGCACCGTTGTAGAAGGTCTGTACCTTGTAACGGCCCCCTGTGCGTTTTTCGACCTCTTTGGCAAACGTGTCGATGGCTACACCCTGGTGGGAGTTCTGGGCCGTCGAGATGCTGATGCGCATAGTGGTCTGCGCAGCAGCGGTGGCCACAAAGCCGAGCGCAAGGCTCAGTCCAACGACGAGTTTGGTCAATTGCATGGTGTCTCCTGTTGATGTTGGGGCAGGGGAACGGGGCACTTGGGCTCCTTGCAGAGCCACCCCTGGCCTCAGTCAAATTATGGCGGTGCAGCATGGCCGCAGGCATCCGGGTTTGTGCTGGTAAGCGTGCTTATCAACTGGTCAACCCCGCGTTTGCAGTTGCATTGGCGACACCTCTTTGGAATGGGGCGCTGAGGTTCGGACACAGGACGCATGCAGCCGACGGATGCAAGCGGCTATTCAATCTGGGGAGGCATCTGGAATGCCAAGGGCCCCGTGCTGGCGGTAACCAGCCGGGGCCTTGTCAATTTGTGCGCTCCGGTAAGAGCGCCTTGATGGAAGAAGTATGCGCCGGGTGTTGCAGATGAATTTGCTGAACTTGGTGCATTTCGCTGAATGTGCAGAATAATTTTCTGCATTCGCATGATTTGCTGAATAATCCGGCCGATGGATCGACTGGATAGAAAAATTCTCGCTGTCTTGCAGGCCAACGCTCGCGCCAGCCTGCAAGAGATAGGGCAGGCCGTGGGCTTGAGCCCGTCGCCCTGCTGGGGGCGCATCAAAAAGATGGAAGAGGCCGGTGTCATCCAGGGCTACACGGTGCGCATCAACCCCCAGTCGCTGGACCTGGCCGACACGGTGCTGGTGCAGGTCACGCTCGACAGCCACTCCGACAACACGCTCGAAAAGTTTGGCGAGACACTGGCCAGCATTCCCGAAGTGATCGAGGCGCACCTGGTCTCCGGTGACTACGACTACCTGCTGCGCATCGTCGTCAAGGACACCCGCGATTACGAGCGCCTGCTGCGCGAGAAGCTCTACAAGATCAAAGGCATACGGCACAGCCGCTCCAGCTTTGTGCTGCGGACCTTGAAGAAGGCAGACCTGCCCTTGTTCACCGGGTAGGCCGGTGGTGTGGCGTGGCAAGACGCCACAGGTTCCTTGCAGAAAACTGGCAACGCACTTTTAGCCAGCGCCCCCACTGCGAGCAGTTCTGCGTTGTGTCCTTGAAATGCGACGGCACAATGGCTTTTACAGCGCGGTGTTTGCCGGAAAAAGGCATGTGGATTCCGACACCGCGCACCATCACAGTGCGCCCGTCTGGGCAGTGCGCAAAGCCGTTGGTACACAGGCACACCCAGCCCTTCCGAAAAACACCATGAACCTGCGTTTTGTCGAAGCCTTTTACTGGGTGGCCTCTCTCAAGAGCGTGACACGCGCCGCCGAGAAGCTTTTCCTGACCCAGTCCGCGATGTCCAGCCGCATCTCCGCACTCGAAGAGGAGCTGGGCGTGCTGTTGCTGGACCGGCGTGACAAGCACTTCAAGCTCACGGTGGCCGGTGCCCGGTTCCTGGTGTACGCCAAGCGCATGCTGGAGCTACAGCGCCAGCTCAAGACCGAGATGGGATCAGGCGGCCCTTTGGAAGTATCGATTCGTCTGGGCGCCATCGAATCGGTACTGCACTCGTGGCTCATTCCGTGGGTGGAACAGCTGCGCAAGGACAACCCGTTGCTGGAGCTAGAGCTGACGGTCGAGACCACCCCCGTGTTGCTCGACCAGATCCGCCGCGGCACGCTGGATGCCGTTTTCGCAGCCCTGCCGGCGGCCGCGGATGGCATCCGCAGCCAGGCGGTGACGCCCATGGAGATGGTGTTCGTGGGCAACAGCAAGACGCACCGCAAGCGCCGCTATGCGCTGGAAGACTTTGCAGGCGCTGACATCCTGACGTTTCAGCGTGGCTCGCAGCCGCACGTGTCCCTTCTCGATACGCTGCGCCAGGCCCAGGTAGAGCCGCGTTGCGTGCACACCATCTCGTCGATTTCTGCGATGGTGCAGCTGGTGCAGGGCGGCTTTGGTGTGGCCACTTTGCCGCGCCTGGCAGTGCAGCGCCTGCTCGCGTTCCCCGACCTGCGTGCACTGGCTTGCGACACCGCACTGCGGCCGCTGCCCATCCATGTGAGCTACCGCGAAGACCCCTCGTCACCCGCCATGGAGGCCGTGGTGCGGTCGGCGCTGGACTTCATTGAGCAGCAACAGCCCGCGCCAGTCCGCCGCCCTCGCAAGGGCTGAGCCTTTCGTCAAAAAGCTTCGGTGCACCCTGTCGGGTGTGCGCGGCGCATGCCATTTTTTCCTGCAATCCAGGGATTCGTTGGTGTCAGGGTTTACCCGTAAATTCCCTCCCAGGGTTTTCCCTCGGCACCAAGTTGGTTCGACTCTCCCCAATGAAGTGCATGGAAAAAATCGATGAGCTGATAGAAATTTTTTGAATTTGCCAGGGGCTATCACCGCCCAACACAATCTGCCCAACGTCATGCAATTGACATTTCTCAATGCAAGGAAAAACGGTGGACTTCGTTCAAGAAAATTCGCTCGCGGTGTTTGGTTCCGAAGGTGCCAGTAACCCGATCCATGTCCGTGACACCATCCGCAAGGGCCTGTGGACATCGCATACCAGTGGTCTCGCGGATGGCCATGTCCAGGGCAACGTGGTCATCCTCCCCGAGGTGCTTGCTAGTGACTTCCTCCGGTTCTGTCAACGCAACCCCAAGCCTTGCCCTGTGCTGGCGGTCAGCGAGCCCGGACAGTTCACCTTGCCCTCGCTGGGCAAAGATATCGACATCCGCAGCGATGTACCGCTCTATCGTATCTGGCGTCACGGTGAAATGTCGGAAGAGGTGGCGGACATCGCCAGCCTCTGGCGATCTGACTTGGTCACCTTCGTTCTCGGTTGCTCGTTCTCGTTCGAGTCCGCGTTGATCGAGGCAGGCATCCGCCTGCGCCATATTGACGAAGGAAAGAACGTGGCGATGTTCCGCACCAATGTGCAAACCGAGCCCGCTGGCCCCTTTGGTGGCGCCATGGTGGTGACCATGCGTCCCATGCCGGCAGCAGATGTGATTCGGGCTGTACAGGTCACCTCGCGGTTTCCCAATGTGCATGGCGCGCCTGTGCATATCGGTGACCCGGCACTCATCGGCATCGCCGATCTGGCCCATCCCGACTACGGGGATGCCGTGGCGCTGATGCCCGGTGAGATCCCTGTTTTCTGGGCCTGCGGCGTGACACCGCAATCGGCCATCCTCAATGCCCAACCGGCCTTCTGCATCACCCACGCCCCGGGTTGCATGTTGATCACCGACCTTCTTAACCACCAACTCGCCAGCTTCTAAGCGGCTTACCCCCAGGAGTCTCCCCATGAAAAAATTTGCACTGTGTATGACAGCCGCACTCAGCGTGTGCGCGGCACAGGCCCAGGTCAAGTGGGATCTGCCCACAGGCTATGGCGCCAACAGCTTCCAGACGCAAAACGTGCAGCAGTTTGCCGATGAAGTGGACAAGCTCACCGGCGGCAAGCTCAAGATCACCCTGCACCCCGGTGGTTCGCTGTACAAGGCCAACGAGATCAAGCGCGCGGTACAGACCGGTCAGGTGCCTTCGGCAGAGTTCATTCTGTCGGGCGCTACCAATGAGAACCCTCTGTTTGGCGTGGATTCAGTCCCGTTCCTGGCGACGACCTATATAGAGTCCAAGCGCCTGTACCTGGCCGCCAAGCCTGCGCAAGAGAAGCTGCTCGCAGCACAGGGCGTGAAGGTGCTTTTCTCGGTGCCATGGCCTGGCCAATCGCTGTACTCGCTCAAGCCGGTGAGCGCGCCCGCAGACTTTGCGGGCACCAAGATGCGCGCGTACAACCCCGCCACCACGCGCATTGCCCAGCTGCTCAAGGCGCAGCCGGTGACCATCCAGCTGTCGGAGCTGGGCCAGGCCCTGGCTACGAACACAGTGCAGAACTTCCTGACATCAAGCGCGAGCGGTGTGGAGTCCAAGCTGTATGAGCAGGTCAAGTACTTCTACCCCGTGAGCGCCTGGCTGCCCCGAAACGCCACGGTGGTGAACCAGAAGGCCTTCGATGCCCTCGACAAGCCCCTGCAGGACGCTGTGCTCAAGGCTGCAGCTGCCGCCGAGGAACGCGGCTGGGCCACCAGCGAGCGTGTGGACAAGGAGTTCATCAAGGAACTGTCGGCCAAAGGCATGACGGTGGCCGAACCCAGCGACAGCATCAAGAAGGAGCTGGCGAGCATCGGCGAATCCATGACCGCCGACTGGGTGAAATCGGCCGGGGCCGATGGGCAGGCCATCATCGACGCTTACCGCAAGAAGTAGTCGCGTTCCCTGGCCCCCACGGGGCCGGGTAGCGCAGCGCGCGCTACCCCCACATTCTCGTTTCCGCTCCCCCTCTTTTTTCAGCGTTACAGGAGTACGCCATGGACAAACTCGTCCGAAATTTCTACAGGCTGCTGATGCTGCTGTCCGGCCTGTCGATGCTGGCTGCGTTCGGCGCAGTCACGCTGGGCGTTTTTGCCCGCGAAGTCATCCACCTCAATATCGACGGACTCGACGCCTATGCGGGATACGCGATTGCAGCCGCCTTGTTCTTTGCGCTGCCCAGCACGCTGCAAAACGGCGACCACATCCGCGTGACTCTGGTTCTTGACCGTTTGCCTGCACGCTGGCGCGGCGCTTTTGAGTGGTTCTGCCTGGTCAGCGCGCTGGTGCTTTCGGTGTACATCGCCTGCTATGCCGTGCGATCGGTGTGGATCTCCTACATCACCCACGACATCTCGCCCGCAGCCGACGCCTCGCCGCTGTGGATTCCCCAGATCAGCATGGCCATGGGCTGTATTGGTTTTGCGCTGGCGTTTGCCCATGCGCTGGTGCTGCGCTTTCAGGGTGTGGCTTTCATGGCTGTGTCCGAAGCAGCCCGTTCCGAATAACTGGATCCAGGAGACATCATCATGGACGTCATCATTGCTTTGGGCCTGATCTTGGTGCTGTTCGCAGTGCTCGGATCGGGCCTGTGGATCGGCCTGTCACTGTTGGCAGTGGCTTTGGTCGGCATGGAGTTTTTTACCAACCGCCCAGTGGGAGACAGCATGATGCTGACCATCTGGGGGTCTACCTCCAGCTGGACGCTGACTGCCTTGCCTCTGTTTCTGTGGATGGGCGAAATCCTGTTTCGCAGCAAGCTATCGAGCAGCATGTTCAAGGGCCTGGCGCCGTGGCTGGAGCGCCTGCCAGGCCGCCTGTTGCATGTGAATGTGGTGGGCTGCACCATCTTTGCCGCCATCTCGGGCTCATCGGCTGCTACCTGCGCCACCATCGGCAAGATCACGCTGCCTGAACTCAAGCAACGCGGCTATCCGGAAGATATCTCAGTGGGCACGCTGGCCGGTGCGGGTACCCTCGGCCTGCTGATTCCGCCGTCGATCATCATGATCGTCTATGGCGTGGCAGCGAATGTATCGATCTCCAAGCTTTTCCTGGCTGGGGTGATTCCAGGCCTGATGCTGGCTGCATTGTTCATGGGCTACATCATCGTGTGGGCCTTGTTCAACAAGGACAAGGTGCCAGCCCCTGATGCCCGCCTGAGCTTTGTGCAGAAGCTCTATGCGTCGCGCCATCTGATCCCTGTGGTGTCGCTCATCATCGTGGTGCTGGGCGCCATATACAGCGGTATCGCCACCGCCACCGAAGCTGCGGCGCTGGGTGTGGCCGGGTCGTTGATCCTGGCCAAGATCGAGGGGTCGTTGAATTGGGAGCGCTTCAAGGAAGGGCTGGTCGCCGCATGCCGCGTGTACTGCATGATCGGCCTCATCCTGGCGGGTGCCGCGTTCCTTACGCTGGCCATGGGCTTCATTGGCCTGCCGCGGCACCTGGCCGAGTTCATCGGCGCGCTGCACCTGTCGCCCTTTGCGCTGATGCTGCTGCTCATCGTGTTCTTCATTGTGCTGGGCTGCTTCCTGGACGGCATCTCCATGGTGGTGCTGACCATCGCTGTGTTGCTGCCCACGGTGGAGGCCGCAGGCTTTGACCTGGTGTGGTTCGGCATCTTCATCGTGCTGGTGGTCGAGATGGCGCAGATCACGCCGCCTGTGGGCTTCAACCTCTTCGTGTTGCAGGGCATGACGCGGCGCGAAGTGACCTGGATTGCACGCACGGCGCTGCCTCTGTTCGCTCTGATGATCGTGGCCGTCGTGATGACGTACTTCGTGCCCGATGTCGTGCTCTGGCTACCACGCCAGATGCAAGGCTGACCCCCAGCCCCCACGCCTGAAACGTCCGCGCAGGAGTTCTCCATGAAAACTTTGGTGTTGTTGGCCGCGCTCGCCGTGGCCCCGGTGCTGCACGCCCAGACCCAGTGGAAACTGGCCACCGGTTACCGCGCGGAGTCGTTTCATACCCGCAACCTCGTGCAGTTTGCGCAGGATGTGGAGCGTGCCTCGGCAGGCGCGCTGCGCATCGAGGTCCACTCCAACAACGCCTTGTTCAAGCTGGGTGAGATTCCGCAGGCGGTGCAGGACGGCAAGGTCCAGGCGGGCGAGACCATCATGACCAACCTGGTGCGGGACATTCCCATTGCCGGGGCCGATGCCGTGCCCTTCGTGGTGCGCAGCTATGCCGACGCGCGGCGCATGTGGGATGTTCAGCGTCCGCTGATAGAGGCGCACATGGCCAGCAAAGGTCTCAAGGCGCTGTACGCCGTGCCGTGGCCTCCTCAGGGGCTTTTTTCGATCAGTCCGGTGCGCTCATCGGCGGACTTCAAAGGTACGCGCATGCGCACCTACAACCCCGGCACGGTGCGCATTGCTGAGCTGCTGGGCGCCACACCTGTAGACGTGCCCATGGTCGAAGTCAACCAGGCCTTATCGGCCGGCAAGCTCGATTCCATGATCACCTCGGCCCTCACGGGGGTCGAGAACCAGGTCTGGGGCCAGATCAAGCAGTACTACGGCATCAACGCCTGGTTTCCCAAGAACATCGTTTTTGTGAACCAGCAGGCTTTTGACGCACTGCCTGCACCCGCTCGCCAGGCGGTGACCAAGGCCGCCGTCGAGGCAGAAACGCGCGGCTGGGCCATGAGCGCTGCGGTGGCCGAAGAGTCGGTGGCGGAGCTGCAGCGCAAGGGCATCAAGGTGGATCGTGCGCCAGCGGATTTTGATGCCGAGCTCAAGCGCCTGGGCGAACGGTTCTCGCGCGAGTGGGTGCGCTCGGTGGGCAGCGAGGCCAACCAGATCTTCATCCCGTACTACACGCAGCGCTGACCTTTCCTGCACGCCTTTCAGGAGAAGCACCATGCACACGCCCTCGGACACCATCGAGATGTACCTGCGCGCCAAGGATCTCAATCGCCCGCACCTCATCGCGCAAGCCTTTGCCGGTGGCGCGCTGCTGCAGATGGAAATGCGCCAGGGCGACGGGCAGGCCCCGGCATGCACCCTGGGCCGCGAGGCCATTGCCGAGACCCTGGTGCGCAACTTTGGCCGCGCTTACGAAAACGCCTACACCTTTTGCCTGACCGAGCCTCCAGCCCCGGCCTGCGCAGACTTTCACTGCCTGTGGCTGTCTGCCATGACGGCCAAGGACAACCGCGCCGTGTGTGTGGCAGGCGGCCAGTACCACTGGCGATTTGCTCCCGGCAACCGCCTGGCGCAAGAGCTGCGCATCGTGATCGACACCATGCAGACGCTGCCACCCGCCGACATCTTGCCCGTGATGGCCTGGGCTGCCGCGCTGGCGGGCCCCTGGTGCCCCGTGGAGCGGGCTCTGGCCACCGCACCCCCCATTCCTGCCGTGTGGCAGGTCATGCAAAGGCTGGCCCCCGCCAACCTTGCCATCGCCTAGCCACAAAGCCACCACCTCTTTCCATTTTTTATCTCGGAGCCACTACACATGACCACCATGACACCTCAATCGCACACCCCACGCTGGCAGTTCTGGATCGACCGGGGCGGCACTTTCACCGACATTGTGGCCAAGCGGCCCGACGGCTCGCTCACCACGCACAAGCTGCTGTCCGAAAACCCCGAGCAATACAAAGATGCCGCCGTGGCGGGCATTCGCCACCTGCTGGGTTTGAAGCCCGGCGAGCCCGTCACCCCCGCGCTGGTGGAATGCGTGAAGATGGGCACTACGGTGGCCACCAACGCATTGCTGGAGCGCAAGGGCGAGCCCACGCTGCTCGTCACCACACGCGGCTTTCGCGATGCGCTGCGCATTGCGTACCAGAACCGCCCGCGTCTGTTTGACCGCCATATCCAGCTGCCAGAGCTGCTCTATACCGAGGTGATCGAGGCCCGCGAGCGCATGGGTGCCCATGGCGACGTGCTGCAGAACCTGGATGAGGCTACCTTGCGTGGTGACCTGCTGGCCGCCTACGGGCGTGGCCTGCGCAGCTTGGCCATTGTGTTCATGCACGGGTACCGGTACACCCAGCACGAGCAGGCGGCCCTGCGCATTGCCAAGGAGGTGGGTTTCACGCAGATCAGCACCTCGCACGAAACCAGCCCCATGATGAAGTTCGTGAGCCGGGGTGACACCACGGTGGTGGATGCCTACCTCTCGCCCATCCTGCGCCGCTACGTGGAACAGGTGGCCGGCGAAATGCCAGGCGTCAAGCTGTTCTTCATGCAGTCGTCCGGCGGTCTCACCGATGCGGGTACCTTCCAGGGCAAGGACGCGATCCTCTCCGGCCCCGCAGGCGGCATTGTGGGCATGGCGCGCACGGCGGGCTTGGCCGGGCACGAAAAAGTCATTGGCTTTGACATGGGGGGCACGTCCACGGATGTGAGCCACTACGCCGGTGCGTTCGAGCGCGAGTTCGAAACCCACGTCGCCGGTGTGCGCATGCGTGCGCCCATGATGAGCATCCACACGGTGGCGGCGGGAGGCGGATCGGTGCTGGCGTATGACGGATCGCGCTTCCGCGTGGGCCCCGAAAGTGCCGGTGCCAACCCCGGCCCCGTGAGCTACCGCCGGGGCGGCCCTCTGGCCGTGACCGACGCGAACGTGATGGTGGGCAAGGTGCAGCCGCGCTACTTCCCCAGTGTGTTTGGCCCCGCAGCCAACGAGACGCTGGACGCTGACGCGGTGCGCGCCCGCTTTGAGGAAATTGCTGTGCAGACCCAGCGCAGGCCTGAGGAAGTGGCCGAAGGCTTCATCCAGATTGCCGTGCAGCAGATGGCCAACGCTATCAAGAAGATCAGCGTGGCGCGCGGCTATGACGTGACGCGCTACACCCTGCAGTGCTTTGGTGGTGCAGGCGGCCAGCACGCTTGCCTGGTGGCCGATGCCTTGGGCATGTCGCGCGTGTTCGTGCACCCGCTGGCGGGGGTGCTCAGCGCCTATGGCATGGGCCTGGCCGACCAGACCGTGATCCGCGAGCAGGCGGTGGAGATGCCGCTGGCGGCTGAATCTCTGCCCTTGATCGCCGAGCGCCTGGATATGCTGGGTTCTGCCGCGCAGGCTGAGCTGGAGCGCCAGCAGGTCAGCACCAACCCCGTGCAGGTGCGCCACAACGTGCATGTGCGCTACGAGGGCACGGACTCGGCCCTGGTCGTGCCGTTTGGTGACATGGCCAGCATCCAGACGGCCTTTGAGGCCGCCTACCGCCAGCGTTTTGCCTTCCTCATGGTGGGCAAGGGCCTGGTGGTGGAGGCCGTGTCGGTCGAGGCCATGATTGCCGGTGACGCCCCCGCCGAGCCGCGCTTGCCCGTGCACTCGCACCGCAAGCATCCGCAGCGCGAGGTGGTCAAGATGTACTCGGGCAGCGCATGGCACGATGCGGCCCTGGTGGTGCGCGAGGACCTGCACCCCGGCGACGTGATCCCCGGCCCCGCCATCATTGCCGAGAAGAACACCACCACCGTGGTGGAGCCCGGCTGGTCTGCGCGCCTGACCGACCTGGACCATTTGGTGCTGGACCGCGTGACGGCCCGCAAGGTGCAGTACGCCGCAGGCACCACGGTGGACCCGGTGCTGCTGGAGGTCTTCAACAACCTGTTCATGAACATCGCCGAGCAGATGGGGCTGCAACTGCAGAACACGGCGTATTCGGTCAACATCAAGGAGCGTCTGGACTTCAGCTGTGCGCTGTTCGACGCGGCCGGCAACCTGATCGCCAACGCGCCCCACATGCCCGTGCACCTGGGCAGCATGGGCGAGAGCATCAAGACCGTGATCCGCGAGAACGCGGGCAAGATGCACCCGGGCGACGTGTACATGCTCAACGACCCGTACCACGGCGGCACCCATCTGCCGGACGTGACGGTGATCACCCCGGTGTACGTGGCCGAGGGCAACGAACCCACGTTTTATGTGGGAAGCCGGGGCCACCATGCGGACATTGGCGGCACCACCCCGGGGTCCATGCCACCGTTCTCCACACGCATTGATGAAGAAGGTGTGCAGATCAACAACGTGAAGCTGGTGGACCGGGGCATCTTTCTGGAAGAGGAGGTGCGCACCCTGCTGGCCACGGGCGGCGGCACCACGCCATACCCCAGCCGCAACCCGCAGCAGAACCTGGCCGACCTGCGCGCACAGATCGCGGCGAACGAAAAAGGCGTGCAGGAGCTGTCGAAAATGGTGGACCAGTTTGGCCTGGATGTTGTGCAGGCCTACATGTGCCATGTGCAGGACAACGCCGAAGAGTCGGTGCGCCGTGTGATCACCCAGCTCAAGGACGGCAGCTTCACCCTGCCGCTGGACAACGGCGCGCAGATCAGCGTGTCGGTCAAGGTCAATGTGGCCGAGCGCAGCGCGGTCATCGACTTTGCAGGCACCAGCCCGCAGCAGATGAACAACTTCAACGCCCCGCGCGCAGTGTGCATGGCGGCCGTGCTGTATGTGTTCCGCACGCTGGTGGACGACGACATCCCGCTCAATGCCGGGTGCCTCAAGCCCCTGCAGGTGATCATTCCGCAAGGCTCCATGCTCAACCCCAACCCGCCGGCCTCGGTGGTGGCAGGCAATGTGGAGACCTCCACCTGCATCACCAATGCGCTGTTTGGCGCCCTGGGCGTGATGGCGGGCAGCCAGCCCACCATGAACAACTTCACCTTCGGCAATGCGCAGTACCAGTACTACGAAACCATTGCCGGTGGTAGCGGTGCGGGTGCGGTGCTGGACGCGTCGGGCCGGGCGGTGCGCGGCTTTGACGGCACCAGCGTGGTCCAGACCCATATGACCAACTCGCGCCTCACCGACCCCGAGGTGCTGGAGTTCCGCTTCCCGGTGGTGCTCGACAGCTACGAGATCCAGCGCGGCTCGGGCGGCGCAGGCCGCTGGGCGGGTGGCGATGGCGGCGTGCGGCGCGTGCGCTTCCTGGAGGCGATGACGGCCAGCATCTTGTCCAACGGGCGACTGAACCCCGCCTTTGGCATGGCGGGCGGCCAGCCGGGCAGGCCTGGTGCCAACCGCGTGCTGCGTGCCAACGGTCAGGTGGAGGAGCTGGGCCACATTGGCGCAGCGCTGATGGAGCCCGGCGATGTGTTCGAGATCGCCACCCCCGGCGGTGGTGGCTTTGGCGAATGTGTCACGTCCTGACTTGATGGCCCGCTGACCCCGGTGGGGCAGGTGTTGTGTGCTGTGAGCCTTTAGAGGCGCACGGTGCATGGCGCACGGCGCTGGTCACCACCGACTTCGACCCCCGCACGGTGCGGGAAATGAAACAGGAGAACGCTCATGAA
>NZ_JADHVT010000123.1 GCF_016783915.1 Acidovorax sp. | reverse complement strand
CAACTCAATGGTCAATGGACCAGGGCTTGCGATACCTTCGTCATCAATGGAAAGCTGATGCGCCAGCAGTCGCTTGATTTTTTCGTAGCGAGGGTGTGCTTTGGTGACCAAAACACGGTTCAAAGTCTCGCCTCCGTAGCGTGCAGATCGGCTTTTCCAACTGGTGACATTCTTGGCCGGAAAGCGAGTGGCAACGATCCTCGGGGAGCCACTCTCCAGCACGAACACCATGATGTAGCCGCCGTCCTGGGCCGAAGCGTCAGGTACCATGGCACCGACATGTTCTGGGCTCCCGTCAAACATCCACACACGTATCTCCTGTTCACAAACGTGTATTGAGAATATCAACCGGTCCTACCCAGACCACCCCTAAAAAGCGCGGATTTTCAAGACCTTTCGATTTTTCTGCTCAATCCAGGGGGCCCACGATGCATGTACAGCATCGTCAAGACTTGTCGTCACGCTCCCCCCTGCTTCACGCGTTCTTACCTTGAGCGACCTTTTTACGAGCCAAAAAAAAACGAGAACCATGAAAGGTTCTCGTCTTGAAATCACTACGGTAACAAGGCTAGGTGACCGCGTACTTTTCGATGTCCTCACCTCGCGCTAAAGCTTCTTTGATCCAACGCGGCCTTGGACCAACGCCGCCACCCCATGTCTGCCCCTTCTCGTTCCGATATCTAACGGGTCGCGCGCTTGCGCGCCTGGACGTGTTGCGTGGCACAACTTTCACATCTGGGAAGAGATCGGTGGGAGTTAGCTTGTACAGCTCAATAGTCTTGCGAACGTCCTGGATCACATCATCCAGCGCGGCCAATCGGAATTTTTCAATCTTTGCCTCGACCCTCTCTCGCTCTGCGAGGGCCTCAGCCAGTTCTTCGGATGTCATGACGCGTCCTGGTTGCATGCGTGCAATTCCTCCATTGGATTAGGCGCAATTAACTGCAATTCTATTGCACATTTAATTACATTTCCACAGCTAATTCATCAGCACCCTTTCTTGTCACCAGGGACCGACATCGCTGAAGAAAGGCACCCTTTTGGGCCACGAAGGGCTAAACGTCATGTTTTTGCTTACTTTTCGGCACCCTTTTGGGTTGGCGTGCTACCTAGAATGCCTGTACAGAAGGGCTGTCCTCATAGGGGGCTGATGCCTACGCGAGGCGATGACGGGAAACAAGTGTCTTGCCGAGTTCGCAACATGTAACCGACTAATTTTCGTTGGTGGCTTTTTTCTAGGATGTTGACCGTTCGCCCACCAACGACGATTCGCCTTGACATGACAACTTGCCCAACCACATAATTCGCCATCAATGTGATGTTACGCCCTACCATGAGCCCTCGTTCTACCTATTCGGACACTTCTGGTCTCCAATACCGCCTACGTGCTGCGTCGGCTCTGCTGGGCATCGCTGAGAACACAACCAAGTCATACATCGAGAACTCAGGCATCCATGTTCGCCGAGCAAACGAGGCTGACTCCAAAGCCGTCGCAGTGCGGCTCTTCGATCCAGACACCCTTTTTCAACTCGCTCAGTACCGTCGAGCCAAGGGCTTCGTCAAGACTCCCCAGAAGGGCCCTTACTTCATCGCTGTGGACATCGTTAAGGGTGGCACTGGGAAGACCACCACAGCTGTTGAGATTGCGTTGCACATGCAACTGGCTGGTCTTCGCGTTCTCGCGATAGATTTGGATGCGCAAGCCAACCTCACCCAGTACATGGGTTACGAGGCAGATCTGAACAAGGACGAAATCGAGCCAATGGGCCTGAGTCTCGATGCCGTTGTTGGGAAAACATTTGCCCACACCGTTTCTACTTATGTCGGTCGATCTGCACGAGAGTCGTTTGGTAGCCTGATAAAAATGCCTTTTGGCAAAAATGGGCCTCACCTGATTCCCGCTGATGCAAATCTAGGCGATATTGAATTTGCACTGAGTTCTTCCAAGGGCGCGCGAGAGTTAACCCTGAAAAAACTCTTTTCTGATTCTGCGCGAGGCTTGATTCCAGAGTTGAACGTTTCAGAATATGACGTTGTTGTGATGGATTGTCCACCCAATGTCACTATGACGAGCACTGCCGCGCTGGCTGCTGCAGATCTCGTGGTTGCACCGGTCCGCTTGGACGCTTTCGGTGTCAAGGGTCTAACCCGTTTGATCAATGAAATTGCGCTTCTCCGCGAATCTTACGGAGACGCGATTGTGGCGGATCAAGTCATTCTTGCCACCCATTTCGCCCCACAACTTTCTCGCATCCAGCGGATGCATCAAGCGCTTCAGGCTTATCAGAAAAATCTAGCGCCAGTCTCGATTTCGCTTTCTGAGGATTTACCAAAATCCCTTGAACACTATATTCCGCTGAGTTTGCAGAAGCCATTGAGTCAAGCAAGCCGAGAATACAAGGAATTCAATGATTTCCTACTTCGTCGGCTCATGAACATAGAAGAGCAGCGAGGCAAATAATGAGACGTGCGCCTTTTGCCCCGGTTCAAGATAACCAGGCCGAAACTTCGGTCAAGTCTGAAACGCGGCCCCCAGCATCAAAAAAGCCTGCACCGCCCCCGTTGATCCTTCCAGCGATCACCACACCAGGGGCCGGTGCTTTGGCACGGACGGTAGACGAGCCTGTTGAATCGCCTTCGCCCGTATCAAATCCGGTTGCCGAACAAGCAGACGAGCGAGGCCAGCATCAATCGCTGCCTTCATCAGCCGCAGCCCATGCCTACGAGGTTGTTTACATCAGTGCTCACGACATTGATCCGAATAGGTTCGCGCCACGCGAAATCTATGGCGATAACACCCTCCAAGAACGCGCTGATTCTCTTGAGGCGAATGGCCAGCGAGATCCCATTCATGTAATTCCCAACCCTGCGAAGCCGGGTCGTTTCATCATTGGGGATGGCTGGACTCGGGTTCAGGCCGTCCGAATGAGGGACATTCTCAATCTTCAATTGAAGGCAATCATCCACACGGACAAGTCCGAGGAAGACATTGCCTGGATGGGCTACGCCCAAAACGAAGAACGCGAAGCCCACACCGATTTCGACCGTGCAAAGTTCTACCAAAAGTGGCGAGATCAAGGCTGGACTTGGGAGCAAATTTCCAAGAAAACTGGCATTCCCGTGGGAAGTCTTTCCCAATATGGAAACTACAGCAAACTTGATGTGGATATTCTCCACTATGCCAAACGCCATCCCGAAAAGGTGTCGGTGAATGTTGTCAACCAACTGTGGCGTCTCGTGTCCGCTAAAAAGAGCGCTGAGGCAGCGATATCGTTGTGCAAGACGTTCGTTGATAACGATGAGTCATTCCGTTGGCTCAAGGAACGTGTTGACTCGTTGACGATGGAACAACGGCCTGACCGGAAGAGCAGTCCCGTGAAGTTCCAGCGCCGGTACGAGCATGGGCACTTCAAACAACGGTCGGATGGAAAGATCGAAATCGTGGGCATGATTCCTCCAGATAAATTGGAGCAATTCAACGAAACGATGGACAAGCTGCTGCGCCCTTACTTCGGCTCTGAGGAGCCAAGTAACATCAACACACCCACGGACAATCAGCAGTGACCATCACTCAGGCCACTCAAAACAAAGGACGCTCAGCGTCCTTTGTTGCTTTTTGGGGTTCCGAAATTGGGACTTCATTCAATACGCAGAGACTGCCACTTCCTTTCTGTACGTACAGACCTAACGGGATAAATGAGTACCAGCCGTTGCCTCATAAGAAGCTGAGTGATTCCCCAACAAATCCAGCACTCGGTTCTATAGGTACAGAACTAAGCGAAGACCCGCACAACGGAGTAGCCTGCTCATCCTCTCTTCTGTACGTACAGAAGATGCTCTGCGCGCCAGCTTCAGCCGCCGATCTTGACTACATTCAAGCACCCTTCGCCTCGCCCAGCGGCATCGCAATCCACTTCTGTACGTACAGAACACCAACCACCCACGAGTACAGACCCTCTGAAATCATGGGCGAAATCAGCGGGCCCTTCTTGCGAGCCCTTCATTTCATCATCTCTTCCAGACCAACACCAAGGTGTGTCGATGGCAGCACTTCTGTACGTACAGAAGCTGAGCGACTAGGAGCCAGGATAACAAGGGGCTTGCCAGGCTGCGCCAATTCAAATTGCCAACAGAGTTCCGCCAAGAAGACCGTGCAGCCAGCCCTCGTCTTGACAGCCCCTCGTTTACTGGGGCTCGCGTCAAACGCCTCGCTATGGACACGGGCAGACGTAATTTGTAAATCGAGTCTTCAGATCACAACCTTTCCCACAGGCATCTGCGCTTGTAGCATTTCGCAATGGTCTGTCGAATGGCGATCCATGCGCACCCCGGAGAACGCAGTGTTGGCAAGCACAACAGAGCTGGCAACTGCGATTCGTACTGCCAGTGCTACAGACCTTTCGGCACCTCTGTACGTACAGAACAGCCACAGACCCACCAAAGCATCTGTACATACAGAACGGCATTCCAAGCCCGTGGACTGGTCTCTAGCGTCCGTGTCGTCACCTCTGTACGTACAGATCATGCGCCGGCACTCCCAAGGCTCTGTACGTACAGAACGACCTGGCAGTCTCAATACCAATGCCCACTGGCAAGGCAACTTGCACTCCACAGTGGGCATCGTTATTTCAGACACTCACCGAGCCCGGTTTCCGCTCCAACGGATTCATCGGCTCACACGCAGCAAGACCCGGATAGCAAAGCAGAACCCCGCCATGAGCGGGGTTCTGTGCATCTGGGGTACTTGGAATTGGAGATTGAAGATGACCTAAGACCGGCCAATAAAAAACCCCGGTAGCTCCAACTACCGGGGTTCTCAGCATCGTGATGGTGATGCTCGAAGCTGCTACTCGTTCCAACAACCGACGCCAATCGGTTTAAGCACAGCCAACTCAGGTACGAATAGTAGTTTTTCCATGCCTCGCCGTCAAGGAGATCGTGTCCTTACGTGGAGACTGCGATGGATAAACTCGCGCCTACAGAAATCCGATACCCATACGCCATTGTTCGGGCGTGCTCGGAGTTACCTTACCTTTCACCATTCGTGGCAATGCCGGATGGTTTTCTCCGGGTTGTTTTGAAGATTGTTCAAAAAATCAATCTTCGAAATCCTTTTTCAGAAATTTTTGCTTCACGCAAAACGCTTGCGGATGAGGCGGGTAAATCGTTGGATACGGTCCACCGGTCAATCCAATGGCTTGAGCAGAACAACCTCATCGAAAGGGAGCGGAAGGCTCGTGCAGGACTCCGTGGATCACGGTCACCCCTGGTGCCGACCAAATCGCTCCTGTTGGCGTTGGGCCTGGTGGATGAACGTGGGGTTCCTGTCGAAACCAAAAAGGCCGCAAAAGCAGCCCCGGCAGGAGTGGACGATGGTCAACTCACATCGAGTTCTTCAAACGGTCCAGAACTAACACCAAGCACAACAACCTCTGCCAGGGAGGAGGGTGGCTACACGCGCATTGGAGCTGTTTGCCTGCCTACAGATCTCATATGGCTCTGCAGTAAGGGCCTATCGCCGTTTGCTGTTCTAGGCCTGATGAAGCGGGCAAGGACTGCTTCACAGCGACTATCGGACGTGGTGCATGCCGCCAAAAAGTACCTTGATAACCTGAAGGCAAACCAGCTCTACGCCTACCTTCAAACCCTCTTAACCAGCGGTCGGGACTTCTCAGCACCATATCGAGAGGAAGTGAAAAAAGATGAGGAAAAACGCGAAAAGTCCTATCTTTTGGAAAAAGCTGAGATTTATGAAGGCCGTAGATTTACTTCTCGAAAGACAGGCAAGGTCTACCAGGTCGAATCCGGCGTGATCCGCGAAACGGTAAACGGTCAATCACGGGTGACACCGTTCAACAGGGCCTTCCTTGAGGCGCTGGAGGCCGGGAAACTGGTGCAACACAACTAGGAAGCTACACAGGGGTCATGTCGCAGTTCAGCGGCTTCTAGATCAGTAAATAAACAATCTATAGAAATACATGCTACGCATCCTGTGGATAACCTCCCTTGCGGGATAGGGCCTGCACATTCAAGTCTTGCTAACAGAAACTGGACTCTGGGCGGAATGGGTAGATCCGCAACTTCAGGAGGCCAAGGAGATCCCCGTGTTGATAGGCCTACACTTGGCAAACACAGGAGCCAAAATGTCGAACGAACGCATGGACTACGAAAGCAGAAGGGCCTTGGTCTTCCAGGCAGCGACAGAGATTGCTGAAACTGGCCAAGTACCCAGCTTGGAAGCCGTCAAACTGAAGGTAGGCGGTGGAAGCTACACGACACTCACCAGAGCGCTTCGTGAGTGGCGCAAAGAAAAGGACCGTCAACAAACGGCAGTGGAAGCTCCGCCAGAAATCGTCTCTGATTTAGCGCAGCGTCTAGCAGGTGACCTGTGGAAGGCAGCAACCGCTGAAGCACAGATGGGCCTAGCAGCAGCTCGTGAAGCCTTGAACCTGGAGAACAAGCGGCTTCAGGAGGAAATGACAGAGGTATTGCGCAGTGCGGATTTAATGGCTACCCAGATGACTGAGATTCAGAGTCGTGCTGAAGAGCTTCAAGCCAAGTTGGAAGAGGCATCTCGCGGCCGATCAGATGCTGAAACGCAACTCCAGGTCCAGACGACCAAGGTAGTGAACCTTGAGGAACGAGTCAGTGAATTACGGAAGGAATTGGCTGACGCAAAGAGTGCTTCAACACCCTCCAGTCTGCATGATGAGATTCAAAGTCTACGCTCCCAGCTCTCAACCCTCACCGAGCAGAATGCAAAGATCCTGGCCAAGGAGTAACTCAGAGACCTCACTCTGAACTGATGCTGAAATGACTCTAGCGGGAAGTGATCCTATGCTGCGACTGAAGTGCTACAAGAGGATGGGTTTTTACGGTGGGCATTTACAGGTGACTCTGGGCTGCGACTGGAGTGCCAGTTCAGTTTGAACCCTTCTGAGACTGTAGTTTGTAGGCCTACACTACTACATACACTACACACCAAGCTTGGCCCCATGGATTGTGGGATGGGTGTAGATAAATAGTGCGCCACACCAGGCGTTATGTATGGATGCCCCGCGCAATTGCCCTTGTTGGAAGCAAAGTGGGGAAGTGGGTTTCTGTGCCTCCAGAAACAACAAAACCCCTGTCGGGGTTCTGTGTGTGAGGGATATGGAAATTTGGCCGTGCCGGCGTCAACCAGTTACCGCCCGAGGGGAAGAGACAAAGCCCAGGTATTCTGAGAGAAGTTCAGCTGTAGCCGGTCGGCCGCAAGCCCAGGCTGTGAAGCCCACCAGGTCAAAGGGATAGAGCTTGAACCTTGAGGGGTATTCAGTCGCCAGCGAAGCATTGAGCGACTGAGTGACCCGAAAGCCCTCTGGCTCGTGGTCATCGATTGCCATCCAGTCGTCCATGGTTTGGAACCAGAACTCATCGAATCGGGCATTGGGACTTGACTCAATCATCTGGCGATACATGACCAGCTGCTTGTTGCGGTACTCAAATATCGCGTTGAACCTGTCCATCACCATCGAGGGCGCGGGCGAACGGCCGGATTCGATGTTGTTCCAATGATCGAGGGTCATGTTCGGGAACAGTGATGCGGCCTCATTTGGACTGAGGAACAGGGTGTTCCGCAGCACCTGCAGGTAGACACAGCCTGGCTCAATTCGTTGGTTCATGCTCATGCAAACCTCCATAAATTCGGGTGCTTTCAGCACTCGCAGGGTTGGGACTGGATACCGCTCATGCGGAATTCGAGCGGTCGCCATTTGAAAAACACGGCTTTCGCTCGCTTTTCGATTTTCCGGGGCCAAAAACCTGACAGATGAAAGTGCTTTCTGGACACTGCGGGTCAAGGTACCCCATGACCAGAACCATTAACTTTTCATCCATCAACGAAGCTGTAAATCAGGGCTTTGTCGTTGCAGCTCGTAAGGAGTACCAGTCGTACAAAGGGTGCTCCATTTACGGTCACGACAACAGCCAGCGTGGGTTCATTGGTGCCTCCTATGGTTTGAGGGTGGAGATCCCGGAGGACTTCACTTCCAACTTTCTGGGAGTTCGGTCTGACAAGATCTTTGGTCACACAGTCAGCGCCAATGTCCAAGCGCAATGGGGTTCGGTAGGGAAGGGCCAATCCATCCTTGTCTTTGAGCCCCACGTATTTCAAGAGGCGCTGATTTCGGCCCGCGCCTGGACCGACGCATGGTTCCACGCGCACCCCGAAGCGCAAGCCTTGTTCAACGAGTCAATCAATGCTGCCCGCCGTGTGCGCCAGCAAAGCGCTTCGGCCCAGCGCGTCACTGGTTGAAGACCTGGAAATCAGCTTCGTTGTTGAAACCACGCAAAAAATGGTAGCCATCACGCGTCTCGAAGTAGCGGAACAGCATGCCGGTTTTCCACTGGTCAGGCCGTTGCGGGACGTATTGAGAAAGCACGAGCTTCTCTTCGTCGGAGCCCACTTCCTTGTACCGGATGTGGAACAAATCCTTGTTGTTTTCCAGGATCTCCAGAGCCCCGAGAACCAGGCTGGCCCCTCTGATGGTGGTGCTCTTCGTAGCCAGACCAACAGTGTCCTTCGCAGTGGCCACCTCTGCAGGGGCCTTACCGATGTGAGTGCTCACAATGCGCCCTTCAGCGATCAGTGTGAAACCTCCCGAGGAGCGTTTCAGACTTTCAATCTGAGTAGCCTTCTCTTGCGAGACCGTGGCGCAACCAGTCAGGCCGATAGCAATGGCAACGAGAGCAGCTTTCGCAATTTTCAACATCTTCCCTCCTTCAAAACTGTGAACGTGTTGATGGAGGAAATCCTACCCGAATTGATCGCGAATTGCAATTGAATTGCAATTCAAATGCAATTATTTGAGCAATTGAACCAACAAGGAGAGTTACATGTCTTTGATTAGAAGTGCGCTGGTGTTCGCAGCTATGAGCTTTAGCATCGCAGTGGTGATGGAGACCGCATCTGGTTCCGAGGGGGCGGTCGAGCGGGTGCTCGGACAGGTGCATTCCTCGATGGACCGTGGTGCACATGTCGTGGTTGGCTTATTGAAGCAGGTTGAACCTGCCCTGGTGAATGTTGCATCGAAATAAATTGGCCATCTCATTCGCTTCGATCATGCGAACGGCAGTGGTTTTGGCTGTCACGGTGTTAGGCACTTCTGCGTTTGCCCGTGATTCAGGGTTAGGCGAAAAGGCTTTGCAGCTGGCCGCCTCAGCAGGGGAGGGCGTCAAGGCAGTTCGGGAGGCCTTCACCAACTCCGCAACTCCAGTCCAGGCACAAGGGCAGATTGAGGTCGCCTTTTCACCGAATCTGGGTGCTGAAGAGCTGGTGATCCGGGTGACTGACAGCGCGAAGAAGGATCTGCGCGTCATGGCCTATGCATTCACCAGCTCAAAAATCACGTCAGCCCTGATTCGTGCCGCTAAGCGAGGTGTAAACGTCTACCTTCTTGCAGACGAAAAGCAGAATCTCGGGGCAGGGGCTGGGCCCAAGGGCAGGGCTGCGCTCTCAGCCTTGAGCTTGGCCGGGGTTCATGTCCGAGTGGTTGATGCTTACCCCATCTTTCACGACAAGGTTCAAATTAGCGATGGTCGAGTATTGCAGACCGGCAGTTTTAACTACAGTGATGCTGCGGCTAAAAGGAATTCAGAAAACGTGATTGTTCATTGGGACAACCCAGAATTGGCTTCGGCATATGCAGAGCACTTTGCTCGAAACTGGAAGTTGTCAAAAGCTTTCAATCCATCCTTCTGAACTATTGCAATTGAATTGCAATCCTCTACAATTCAAACGTCAATATTTAGGTTGAACAATGACCACTTACCAAGATCTTCTCAAGCAGCGTGATGCACTCGATGCGCAGATCGCTGAGGTACGTAAAGGCGAATTGGCCAATGCGGTTTCGCAAGCTCGGCAGCTCGTTCAAGAGTTCGGCCTGACGGCTCAAGACATCTTCGGCGGGACACGCCAATCCAAGGTCAAGGGCACAACCGTTGCTGCCAAATACCGCGACCCATCTACGGGTGCAACCTGGAGCGGCCGGGGCAAGCCCCCACTCTGGATTGCTGGAAAGGATCGCGCGCAGTTCGCGATTGCTTGACCTGATCAACCTATGACCAGACGCGGCTCAAATGAGCCGCGTTTTGTTTTTGGGGCCTCTGATCACTCCTGATTAGATCCATCGCGCAATTGCTTGAACTTCCGAGAACGGATTTTCGTAATGTCATCGATTTGCTTGCTTTTCAAGGGGTAAATCGAAAGCCGTGCTTTTGATAATTCTCCTGACAACTTCGAAAGAAGTAATTCTCAGGAGGATTGCCTTGAAAGACTTCATCCCTGCTTCTCACCCGGCATCGCTGGAACACCCCAGCACTTGGACGCTCAGTGCGCGTCACTATGTCGGCGAACGTCACCCGCTGATCTCTCTCATCTACCTCGGCCTGGCACTGGGTTCGTTTTTGATGGGTGCTCATCTGCACATGGGCACGCAGGTGGGAGTTGATTCATACCCGGCAATGCTCTGCCTGAGTTTGCTGATGGGTGCAGGGGCCTCTGTGGTGACCTACCTTGAAGCACGCCCCCTCTTTGCGCCTGCGCCCACCGAGTACCTGCGTCTTCTTGACGGACAAAGGCTGCATCCCAAGGCGCAGGGGATAGTGGAAAGCCGCAAGTCAACAAACTCGCTTTTGCGGGGTATAGATCTGTGGTTGGTGCTTGTGATCCAGCTTCGATGGTCGCGGATTGCCTGTGTTTGACTCACCAGAGCCCCCCGAAATGAGTCCTCAAACGAACACACGCCTGAATGTGAGCCATACCCCGTCCATGTTCGAGCTGGGCGGGCTGCTGGTGGATATCGGGGGGGCCTTCGACGGCCCATGGTCCCCAGACGAACCCGATGATCTCGGTGCGCTGATGCTGAACGAGCATCTTGACCCTGAAGCTCTCCGAAGTGAGTGTGCCGAGTTGGTACGGCGTAACCCTGGCCACTACCTTCGCCTCTTTGGCTCTCTGTGCTTCACCGTTGTCCATGAGCTTGGGGAACTGGAGTGCGGGTCTGATGAAGGATGCGAGCTATGACAGAAGTCCTCTTCGAGGTTCAAGGCAAACCGGTGAAGCCCGGAGATACCCTTTGGGTTCATCCTTCACGCGAGCCCCGCGCCGGCACCCGTGTGAGGGCATTCCGCCCAGCAGTGAGGGGCGAAGCTCTCATGCGTACAGACGATGGCGCCTTGCCCGTTGTGTCCATCGAATGCCTGTCGTGGAGTCCCTGGGCATTGAACCTGGTCGCGGAGGCTCGGAGATCTGCAGGCTCAGGAGAACGGAATCGGCAGGCCGATGCTGTGTGGGCCGACGCCATTGCCTGGGCTGTTGCGAATCCCGAGGATGCTGCACGGATCGCCGCATCCCTCGCCTCGGAACGGGCTGATGGGCTTTGATGACTCGCGATCAATCGCGCCGCTGCGGTTGCATCTGGCCGACGCCCCTCTCCTGAGCCCCCATTACAAGGTCCATAGCTTTTCCGAGGATGAGGGGACACTGCGGGTTGGCATGGAGTGCCAAGTAGCACTTGGTGCGTGTCCTCACTGTGGGGTAAAGGGGGCGAAATCATGGGGCCGCAGAGATCAGGTGATAGCTGACCTGCCACGTCGCGGCCGAGCAGTGCAGTTGACCATCACCTTCAAGCGATATCGCTGTTCGTCGCCGAGTTGCCGCAAGACCTTTTCCCAAGCCTTGCCAGCCGTTGCTGACCACCGGGCCATGACCCAGCGCTTATGCCGGTGGGTGTGCGAACAGGCGCTGGACAGAACCTATGTGTCCATCGCTGCCGAGGCTAGGATCGATGAGAAGACGGTGCGTTCTGTGTTCGCGGACCACCTCGCAAAGATGCAGCAACAGGTTCGCACGCTCGCTGCCCCCTGCTTGGCAATCGTTCCGATAACCGCCCTCAATGGCGAACGGTACGTGATCCTGAACACCACGCACGGGATGTTGATCGATGTCTTGGAGCATCGGCAGGAAGTCGGCCTCACGCAAACCCTCAAGACGCTGAAGGGCAGTGAGAAAGTGGGAAGCGTCAGCATCGGATTTGATCCGATCGCACTCGCGGCACTCCAGGCTACTCTGCCTCAGGCCATTCCCTTCATTGATCCTCGGGAGGTACAGGGCGTGCTGATGCAAGGCCTGTTGAAGGCCCGTGCTGTGGTGAGATCGGCCATGACACCTTACTCGTGCCGGAAGATGTCAGGCGACGTGGAACTGCTGGAAGCCTCGGAATGGAGTCTCACTGATGACCAGCGGCTGCGCTTGGAAGGCTGGTTCCAGCAATCTCCAGCCCTCAGAAAGGCCTACGACTTCAAAAGGGCTGTAATGGCCCTGTACGAACCTGCACGGCGGTGCGCAGAGCCCCACCTGGCGGTGAAGGCTATTGAAGTTGCTTGGAGCACTCTAGGGCCCGATATGGCCCATCATTTCAGCGCCTTCCAGCGGTTGTGGGCTCAGTGGGGGCGGTATATCGCCAACGCCTTTGGTCCCATCGAGGGATTGCGGTTTGCCTGGGATGTGGCCACGGTCTGCGAGCTTCAGCAGATAGTGGAGCGAAGCGGACGCGGCAACTCTATCCAAGCGGTCCGTGCGAAGATGCTTTTTCCGCCCAGCGTGCCAGTCTTCTCAATGTCCGTCCCTGGGGTCAGTCTCACCCGCTTGAGAAGGCCACTGAGCCTCAAGTAGATCCCGTCTCAGTGGTTAAACTGAAATCGGAGAACTAACGAGACGGGGGATGCATGGCGTTGATGCAGGAACTATTGGCTTGGACAAAGGGGCTCCAAGCCTGGCAGAGTGACGCCTTGGCGCGCTTGCTGGCAAAGAAAGAGCTTTCGCCCGCTGATCAAGATGACCTTTATGCCCTTCTCAAGGTGGCACATGGCATACCTGATCCAGAGAAACGGGAGCCTTTGCCGCTTGCCGAAGACCAGATTCCGGCGCCGATCCAAGCTGAGACCGAAATCGAGTTGCTGGTCATCAAGAATTTGCGCAACGTCAACGCCATCGCTGAAAACCAGCAATTGGAAGTTGGAGCCAAGGGCTTGACGGTCATCTATGGCTCCAACGGAAGTGGAAAGTCTGGGTACTCGCGGGTCCTCAAGCGTGCCTGCAGGGCTCGCGACCAGTCAGAACAAATCCTCCCCAACGCCAATGTGGCTGGGGCCAAAATGGGTAACGCTCAGGCAACCTTCACCGTATGCGTGAATGGCCAGGTTGATGAATATCTATGGCAGCAAGGCAGGGAGGCGCCCAAGGAGCTGTCGGCCCTGTCGATTTTTGACACTCGGTGTGCGCGTGCCTACCTGGACAGCGAGGACGATTTCGCCTACGTGCCATATGGGCTCGATGTGCTGGATAGCCTGGCCAAGCTGTACCAGCAACTCAAGATCCGCCTTGAAGCCGAACAGCGTGAACATGCTGTAGATCTTCAGGTGTTCGCTCACCTCAAGGGAGAAACGGCAGTCGGAAGGTTGATTGATACCCTCTCAGCAAAGACCGATCCCGAAGCGGTGGAGGGCCTGGCCAACATCACCGGTGAGGAGCTTCTGCGAAAGCAGACATTGGAGGACAGCCTCAAAGAGAACAACCCGAAGGAAAAGGCAGTCGCCCTGGGCATCAAGGCGAAGAGGCTTGATGCCTTGGCGACCCGTGCCGAGGTGCTGTCTGACGCCTTGGGGCTCGTAGCGATTGCGAAACTCAAAGGCCTTGTGGATGAGTGCAGAGATGCGCAGGCCGCAGCAGCCGTTGCCGCGAACGCTTTCAAAGAAGGTGAGCGGCTGCTACCTGGCACAGGAGGTCAGGCCTGGAGAGAGCTTTTTGATGCGGCCAAAAGGTTCGCTCTTGAATCCCATCCTGGTTGCGAATTTCCTGACCTTGGGGAGGATGCAGCGTGTCCCTTGTGTCAGCAGCCATTGGATGCCGGCGCCCAGCGGCTGCAGCGCTTCGAGGCTTTCATCCAAGCGGATGTAGAGCGCACAGCACAGGAGCGCAAAGAGGCCTTGGCCGTGGTTCTCGATCCCT
>NZ_JADHVT010000024.1 GCF_016783915.1 Acidovorax sp. | reverse complement strand
TTCGCAGCAAGGTCTCAGTAGCGAAGCCCTCGACTATAGCACGGTTTGAAGCGACCACAGGGAAAACCCCAGACTTTATCCTCACCACCGCTCAACCACCCAATCCAGCAACAGCCGCCTCCAAAGCATCAAGGAACAGGGGGCCACGCGTCTCTCTGGCGCCGGCGGCGTTTCGCAGTCAGCCCCATATTCACCGTCGCGTAAGCTGCCGCAACGACAACTCGCCCCCTTCGCTCTTTCATCAACACAAACCATGACGGATTTCACCAAGACGGCACTGGATCTCGCCCATGAGGCTCTGTATCGCACCTCCCCCAACCCCCGGGTGGGTTGCGTGCTCGTCAACAACGACGGCACCATCATTGGCCAGGGGTCTACCCAGCGCGCAGGGGGACCACATGCGGAGGTGATGGCTCTGCGCGACGCAGAGCAGAGGGGCAATTCTCCTCAAGGTGCTACCGCCTACGTCACTCTAGAACCTTGCTCACACCACGGGCGTACAGGTCCTTGCTGCGATGCCCTCATTAAGGCTGGTATCGCCAAGGTCGTCGCATCGCTTGCCGACCCCAACCCCGCAGTGGCGGGCAATGGGTTTGCGCGCCTGCGTGCGGCGGGGGTAGCCGTAGAGGTGGGGCAAGGAGCGGAAGCATCCAGGGAGCTGAACCTGGGGTTTTTCAGCCGCATGATTCGAAAAACGCCCTGGGTGCGTATGAAAGCAGCCGCCTCACTCGACGGTGTGACCGCATTGCCCAACGGAGCAAGCCAATGGATCACAGGGCCCGATGCGCGAGCCGACGGACATGCCTGGCGCGCAAGAGCCTGCGCGTTATTGACTGGGATCGGGACCGTGCTTGCGGATAACCCGCGACTGGATGTGCGAGGCGTACCCACCGACCGACAGCCTACCCTTGTTTTGGTAGACAGTGCACTGGCGGTACCTTTGGACGCTTTGATTTTCGCCGCAAACCGCACGGTCTATATATATTCAGCTGTGGCACATGAGGAGAAACGCCGCGCGCTGGAAGCCCTGGGCGCCACCGTGATCACCATGCCCAACAGCGCTGGCAAGGTGGATTTGCCTGCGATGGTGCGAGACCTTGGACACAGGGGGATCAATGAACTGCACGTGGAAGCGGGATACAAGCTCAATGGTTCGCTGCTACGCGAAGGACTAGTCGATGAACTACTGGTCTATCTCGCCCCCAAGCTGATTGGCGAGGGCATGGGATTGGCCCAAATCGCTCCCTTGGCGACACTTTGTGAAGCACATACTCTCAGCTTCCATTCGGTAGACCGGATCGGGGAAGACCTGCGCATCCTTGCGCGCTTGCAGGGGCGAGACAGGTTCTGATGAAATCGCAGTGGCCCCAGTCGCGGGATTTTCCGGCCATCAAAGCGCATGCCGCAACCTCAGCTGCGACGCCATCGCATAGCTGGCGCAAAAGCCCGCTAGAGCGCGACACGGATAATCCCGCCCTATGGCACTTATCACCTTACTGGACGCCCAACTCGCATTTGGGCATGTTGCATTGCTGGATCACGCCGGCTTTTCCCTGGAGACCGCAGAGCGGGTTGGCCTGATCGGTCGCAATGGAGCGGGGAAATCGTCCCTTCTCAAAATCTTGGGAGGACTTGCCAAGCCAGACGACGGCTCCCTGCAAGTTCAGCAAGGGGTGCGCATTGCCTTCGTCGCCCAGGAGCCGACGTTAGACCCCAACGCCACCATTTTCAAGGCGGCGTCCGAAGGCCTGCAACGCGTGATCGCCGTCCGCGATCAGTACCTCTCGGGAGCGGAGGGGCTGGATCTGGATGCCCTGCAATCGGAAATCGAGGCCTACGATGCTTGGAACTGGGAGCAGCGCGTAGAAGAAACCCTGCAGAGATTGCACCTGGACCCCGAAGCCGTGGTCGGAACACTATCGGGGGGTACAAAAAAACGCGTGGCGCTGGCACAAGCGCTGGTAGCGCGCCCTGATGTGCTGCTGCTGGACGAACCCACCAACCACCTGGATCTGGACTCCATCGAGTGGCTCGAAGACCTGCTGCTGGACTTTCCGGGCAGCGTCATAACCATTACCCATGATCGGTCTTTCCTGGACCGCGTGGCCACCCGCATCGTGGAGCTAGACCGAGGACAGTTGCGCTCCTACCCGGGCAACTTTGCCCAGTATCAGATACAGAAAGAGGAGCAGTTGGCACAAGAGGCAGTAATTGCCGCCAAGGCCGACAAGCTGCTAGCCCAAGAAGAAGTGTGGATACGGCGTGGTGTAGAAGCGCGCCGCACCCGGAGCCAGAGCCGCATCAGCCGTCTGGAACAGTTACGTGCCCGCCGGGAGGCTCGCCGCGAAGTCGTTGGCAGTGTGCGCATGGATGTCGCCACCGGAGGCTCCAACGGTTACCAGGGCAAGATCGTGGCGGAACTGCAAGGGGTGAGTAAATCCTTCGGCGACAAAACCATCGTGCACAACTTCTCCGGGACAATACTGCGCGGGGACAAGGTGGGTCTGATCGGACCGAACGGCGCAGGCAAAACCACGCTGCTCAAGATGATCCTGGGAGAACTAGAGGCCGACAAAGGCACCATCCGGCAGGGAGCGAACCTGCAGGTGGCCTACTTTGACCAGATGCGCCATGCCGTCAACCTCGACGCCACGCTGGAAGACTTCATCAGCCCCGGCAGCGAATGGATCGAGATCGGCAATCAGCGCAAACACGTCAAGAGCTATCTGAGCGACTTTCTGTTCTCCCCCGCGCGCGCGCACTCGCCTGTGCGATCACTGTCCGGTGGCGAACGCAACCGTCTGCTGCTCGCCCGGCTGTTCGCCCGACCGGCCAATGTGCTGGTGCTGGATGAACCCACCAACGACCTGGACATCGACACCTTGGACCTGCTGGAAGAATTGCTGGAAAACTACGAAGGCACGGTGTTCCTGGTCAGCCATGACCGCACCTTCCTCGACAACGTGGTGACCAGCACCCTCGCTTTTGAAGGCAACGGCCTATGGCGCGAGTACGAAGGCGGCGTGCAAGACTGGCTGCTCCAATCCAAACGCAGTCGGTCGCTGCAAGCTGCCGCAGCAACGTCCTCCAAACCACCTGCACCAGAAACTTCAGATCAAAACACGCCGGAGCGCACATCCAATAAGCCTGCGCAGCTATCAAAAAAGAAACTTAGCTACAAGGAGCAGCGTGAACTGGATCAGCTGCCGAGCCTCATCAGTGCACTGGAGTCTGAGCAGAAAACCCTTCAGGATGCACTGGCCGACGGGTCACTCTTTGGCACTGACCCAACCCGCGCAGCCGCCATGACAAGCCGAGCCGCCGCCATCGATGAAGAGCTAATGACGGCATTGGAACGTTGGACGGCGCTTTCCGAATAGGTGCCAAGCGCACTCACGAGCGTGGACTTCTAGGGAAGGCTATTGCACAGTCAGCCCCGCCCCGGATGCGGAGATAGCCCTCAAATGCGATGGTGAAGGCGGTCCGTCGCTCCGCGCAAACGAGCAATCAACGCTGGGGCAATCTGCCCCAGCGGCAGCACCTCATCGGCAGCGCCATGGGCGATGGCCTCCCGCGGCATGCCAAACACAATACAAGTCGCTTCATCCTGAACGTAGTTGTAGCTGCCCGCGTCTTTCATCTCACGCATGGCCACTGCACCGTCGTTGCCCATACCTGTGAGCATGATGCCGAACGCATTGCGTCCCACAACCGCCGCTGCAGACTTGAAGAGCACCTCGACCGAGGGCTTGTGACGATTGACTGGCGGACCATCGTCCACCACCGCCACGTAGTTGGCTCCACTGCGGGCTACATGGAACTGAGTGCCGCCCGGCGCTATGTAGGCGTGGCCGGGCAAAATGCGCTCGCCATTCACCGCCTCCTTGACCGTGATCTGGCAAAGCCCATTCAAGCGGGCAGCAAAACTGGTAGTGAACCCTGGGGGCATGTGCTGGGTGATCACGATCGCCGGCGAGTCCGCAGGCATCTGGACCAGCACCTCCTTGATGGCTTCTGTGCCCCCCGTCGACGCACCAATGCAGATGAGTTTCTCCGTGGACAGACGGCCAAGCAGACCGGCTGCAGGCACAGCATGGGGCGCGGCCGAGCCACCCGCTCCGCTGGCTACTGCGTCGCGCGCTGGCGCGCGGCGCACCTGCGCGACGGCTGCAACACGGATCTTGTCCACAATCTGCGTAGCCAGGTCATTGAGCCCGCTGGCCAGCCCTACGCGCGGTTTGGCCACAAAGTCCACCGCCCCCAACTCCAGGGCCTTCATCGTGACTTCAGCTCCACGTTCGGTCAGCGTGGAGATCATCACCACCGGCGTGGGCCGAAGACGCATGAGGCGCCCCAGAAAATCAATGCCATCCATGCGCGGCATCTCGACATCCAGGGTGATGACATCCGGATCCAGTTCGCGAATCATCTCGCGCGCCACCAGAGGGTCGTTGGCCGTGCCAATGCACTCCATGTCGCGCTGGCGGTTGATGATCTCGGATAGCAGACTACGGACAAGCGCCGAATCGTCCACCACGATCACCCGGATTTTCCTGCTCATTAACTCAAACCTTTATCAAAACAGATCCACAGAACCACCCGATGTGGTCTTGGCCACCGTGGCTGCGTTGCCACGGACCTCCTGGGCCACCAGGGCTTCAGGATGAGCATGTGCCAGCCGCTTTACCATCGCCTTGCCCGTCACAGGAAAGAAAACCACCTTGCGCGGGTAGATGTCCAGCACGTCCTCGGAGACGATCGGAATACGCTCGGTGTGCAAGTAGTTCAACACAAAATTCGTGTTGCGCTCACCCACGTTCATGGTGGTGAAGTTGTGCATGACCTGAGCACCACCAAAAATCTTGGCCTGCATGGTTTCACGGCGTGCGCCTAGCTTGAGCATTTCGTTGATCAACAGCTCCATCGCGTAGGAGCCATACCGCCCCGATGCGTCCGCCAGATCGCCGTCCGGCAGCATGAAATGATTCATGCCACCGACACGCGCGCGGCTGTCCCATAGGCAGGCGGCGATGCACGAGCCGAGCACGGTCATGATGACCATGTTCTCATCCGCCACAAAATACTCGCCAGGCAGCACCTTCACCGCGTTGTGCTGGAAGTGGTGATCGAGGTAAAAAAACGACGCCTCTCCTGGCTTGCGGCTGCGGGCCTTGAGCTCCTGCAGCGACGACTCCCGTGCGGGACCGTTGCCTGGCGTGTAGATGTCGGCGCTCAGCGGCGCAATACGCGGAGCGCGGCGCCTTTCGGAACTGCCGGGCACAGCAGCAGCATTGGAAGGGGATGAACCTGTTTGAATGTTGGTCATGGGTGCAATGTGCAGGACAACATGGACAGGTCAGCGGCGCTCGTACACCGTCTTGCCACGCAGGGTGAACAGGTCTTTGGACTCGCTGAAGTTCTCGGCGTGCCCCACAAACAACATGCCACCCGGCTTGAGCACGCGGTGGATTCTTTCGAGCACGCGCCGCTGCGTAGGTGCATCAAAGTAAATCATTACATTTCGGCAGAAAACCACGTCGAAAGGCTCCTTGAACGGCCAATCGTCGCGGATGAGATTCACACTCATAAAGTCGATGGCGCGCCGTAATTCAGGCTTGGCACGGACCATGCCCGCGTTCCCACCTTTGCCTTTGAGAAAGAACTTCTGCAAGCGCTCAGGACTCAAGCCCTTGACACTGTCGAGCCGGTACACGCCCTGCGCGGCTGTGGCGAGCACGCGCGAATCGATGTCGCTGGCGGTCAACTTGAAAGAAGCATTGGCGCCCAGCGCCTCCAGCGCGGTGATCACGATGGAATAGGGCTCTTCGCCTGTGGACGCCGCGTTGCACCAAACCCTCCAGTTGACCGATGGCTTGGACCGCAGGTGCGACGCAAAAATTTCAAAATGATGCTGCTCACGGAAAAAAGCCGTGAGGTTGGTGGTCAGTGCGTTCACAAACTCCTGCCACTCCGGCCCATCGTGGGTCTCTAGCCAGCTCAGATAATCGTGAAAGCTGGTGTGGCCAGTGTCGCGCAGTCGTCGCGATAGGCGGCTGTAGACCATGGCGTGCTTGCCATCATGCAAGCTGATGCCAGCGCGCTGATAGATCAGGGACTGAACCCGGGCAAAGTCTGCATTGGTCCAGACAAATTCACGCCCTTGGGCCAAAGGGCCGGAAGGAGCTGCCGCTGCGACGTAAGCAGAATCTACCCTGGCTGGGCCTGACCGGACTGACGCCGAAGCACTGGTGGTTTGGGCCATATTGATCGTCCGAGGGGGAAGTCCTGTTCGCTCCAAAAGGTCTGCAAGCAATACTCACAGCCTGACATGTGCCTGCGCCACCACTGGCTGCTGACTGCTGCGCCTTATTCGTTGGCGGTCACCAGGCCCATGTCTACGCTGGACATGAGCTTTTCAATATCAAGCAAGATCAACATGCGTTCGCCCACAGACCCTAGGCCCAAAATGCAGCTGGTATCGATGGCACTCTCGATATCGGGCGCCGACCGGATGCTTTCTGGTGTCAGCTCCATCACATCGCTCACGGAGTCCACCACGATGCCCACCACACGGTTGCGCAGGTTGAGGATGATGACAACCGTGAAACTGTTGTAGTCCGCCTGCGCGCAGTTGAACTTGATGCGCATGTCCACGATGGGAACAATCGTGCCGCGCAAATTGACCACGCCCTTGATGAAGTCCGGTGCGTTTGCAATGCGTGTAGGCGGCTCGTAACCCCGGATTTCCTGCACTTTCAGGATGTCAATGCCGTACTCTTCCTGGTCGAGGCGGAACGTTAGATATTCACGCGCCCCTGTGGGTGCAACGTCTGCAGTTTTACCGATCACACTCATAGTGCATTCTCCTTTCATGACGGCGCAGCGCTTCCGGAGCGCCCGCACCTGTATCTAGTGGCGCGCCCGGCGCACCAAGCCACCCGTGTCCAAAATCAAGGCCACGGTGCCGTCACCCAAAATGGTGGCGCCCGACACGTTGGGCACCTTGCGGTAGTTCGATTCCAGGTTCTTTACGACCACCTGATGCTGGCCGAGCAATTCATCCACTAGCAGTGCCACGCGGCTGCCGTCAGCCTCTACCACCACCATGATGTTGCTGGATTTGTTCAGGTCGAAGCGCGGAACCTGGAAGATCTTCTCCAGCGCGATGACTGGCATGTATTCGTCACGCACCTTGACCAGCTGAGAGCCTTGCGCCACGGTGCTGACATCATCCGCATTGACCTGGAACGATTCCACCACCGAAGACAGGGGAAGGATATAAACTTCCTCGCCCACGCCCACCGACATGCCGTCCATGATGGCGAGCGTCAGTGGCAGCCGCACGGACACCTTCATGCCGTAGCCTTCTGCAGAATCGATCTCTACCGAGCCATTGAGCGCTGCGATATTGCGCTTGACCACATCCATGCCGACACCGCGGCCAGACACATCGGTCACCTCGTCCGCAGTGGAGAAGCCAGGGGCAAAAATCAGCTGCCAGACGTCAGCATCACTCATCTGCTCCGACACCTCAATGCCCCGCTCTTGGGCCTTGCTGAGGATTTTCTCGCGCGACAGACCACGGCCATCATCGCGCACCTCGATTACGATCGAGCCGCCTTGGTGCGACGCCGACAGCGTGATGGTGCCGTGTTCGGATTTGCCCTTGGCAAGCCGGTCAGCAGGCATTTCAATGCCGTGGTCGCAGCTATTGCGCACCAGGTGGGTCAGCGGGTCGGTGATCTTTTCGACCAGTCCCTTATCCAGTTCGGTGGCCTCACCCAAAGTCACCAGCTCCACCTTCTTGCCCAGCTTGTTCGCCAGGTCTCGCAGCATGCGCGGGAAGCGGCTGAAAACGATGGACATCGGAATCATGCGGATCGACATCACGGACTCTTGCAGGTCGCGTGTGTTGCGATCCAGGTCCGCCAGCCCGGCCAGCAACTGCTGGTATGCACCGGCATCAAGCCCACGGCTGTTCTGCGCCAACATGGCCTGGGTGATCACCAATTCACCCACCAGATTGATCAGTTGATCGACCTTTTTCACGTCAACACGGATGGTCGTCGACTCCATCTGAGCCTGAATCGCCACCTTGGGCTCGGCAGCAGCCTTGGGCGCAGCTTTAGGAGCTTGCGGTACAGGCGCGTGCGCAGTTGCCGCTGCCTCGCCATGTGGCGCGCCAGGTGCACCGTTGAAGAATCCGTAAGGCGCTTCGCCCCCCGCAGCATCCACGGCAACCACAGCCTCATCATCGGTACCTGCGGCAGCTGCGTCGCTCGAAGCAGCTGCATCACGAATCAGCACCTGCTCCTTGGAAACATGGAAGGCAAACAGGTCCAGCAAATCGTCGTTGGTGGAGGTCGTTTCCACTGCAAAGACGCGCGTATTGGCTTGGCTGCCCTGCACATCGCGGATCGCCCCCAGCCCGGGAATATCACGGAACAACTCCTTGATCGCATCGGCTTGCTCGGGGCGGTCCAGAGGACCAATCTGGATTTCCAACTGCCGCGCCTGGCCTGACACAGCTGGAGAAGGCTTGGGCGCCGGAGCTGGAGCCGCCGCCACCGGCGCGGGGGCTGGAGGAGGCGGTGCAGCGACCACAGGTGCAGCATCGCTGGGCACCAAGCCTGCCGCCAAGTCACTGATGCGCCGAACCAAGGAGGTGGTGGAGACCGCCTCGCCCTGGCCACCAGCCTGATGGCGCGCCAGCAGGCTACGAGAAGCATCAGCAGACTCCAGCAGAACGTCCACCATCTGAGGGATTGGTTGCAGCTCGTGGCGACGCAGGCGGTCGAGCAGAGACTCCATCTGATGGGTCAGCTCGGCCACATCAGAAAATCCGAAGGTGGCAGAGCCTCCCTTGATCGAGTGAGCGCAACGGAAGATGCCGTTAAGCTCTTCGTCGTTGGCACTGCTCAGGTCCAGATTCAGGAGCATCTGCTCCATCTGGTCGAGGTTCTCACCCGCTTCCTCGAAAAAGATCTGATAGAACTGGCTGAGATCGAAGTCAGCGCCTGCACCCGATCCTTCTTGGTAGGTTTCCGCCATGGTGGGCTCCTGTGTACTAAATGGTCTCAGTCAACCCGGCTCAGCGGATCACTTTCTGGATGACTTCGATCAGGCGATTCGGATCAAAAGGCTTTACCAACCACCCTGTGGCACCTGCAGTGCGTCCGGCCTGCTTCATCTGATCGCTCGACTCAGTCGTGAGGATGAGGATAGGGATCGTTTTGAACTTAGGGTGCTCGCGCAGTTTGCGAGTCAGGCCAATGCCGTCCAGGCGCGGCATGTTCTGGTCTGCCAGCACCAGGTCAATGTTGTGTGTCTCGGCTTTTTCGAGGGCATCTTGCCCGTCCACTGCCTCCACGACGTGGTAGCCGGCACCGGTGAGAGTGAACGACACCATTTTGCGCATGGAAGGTGAATCATCAACGGCAAGGATCGATTGCATGTATGGCTCCAACTGACTTGAATATATAAGGTAACCAGTGATGTGAACGTCAAAACAGGTCCACAGAACCTGCATCCATCTCGCTTTGGGTGACAGGGTTCGGCCTGTCGGGCGCCATCTCCGCAAAGGGCGCCGCATCTTCACCTTCTTCATGCCCCATGGCTTCCGAAGCCAGTCGGAAGGCACAGCCCTGCAGCACCTTGGTGGTATGCCATATCAATTGGGAGGCCATGTCCTGGAACTGCAGCTCAGTCACAGCGCTGCGCAGCGCCGTACGCGCAGCCACCAGCTCTGGCGAGTCCGCCACCACGGCATCTGTCAACATGGCGTTCGCCTCGCCAAACCGCTCCAGCAGATTGTCGGTGGCGTGGTTCAGCAAGCCTTCCAAGCGGTGCAAGTCGTGCATCACGACCAGCAAGGAGTCCTGCAGCTCTGCCGCCACCATGACGGGAACCTGGACAGCAGGTCCTCCAGGCGTTGTTAGCGTAGATTGCATCGTTTCTCCATCGCAGCACGTAGCAGCAAAACACGCAAATACACAGGACTACGATACATGCATCAGTAACCTGCCAAGGCCCCCGAGCAAACCGGAGCATCCGCGCCCATTGGACGCTGACGCACAAACCATCCCAACCGGACAAACACCCTTGTTTGTTCCAATTTGTATCCTATGATAGCGCTCCTATGGGCCCTGCAACATCAGACCAGACCCTTGAAATCCTGCATCTTGAAGATTCACCGGCCGATCACGAACTGGCAGCACGCGCCTTGCGTCGATCCGGGCTCCATTGCCACCTCCAGCGGGTGGATACCCTTTCAGAATTTCAAAGACTGACGGACAGCGGCAGCTTTGACATCATCCTTGCAGATTACCGCCTGCCCGGCTTTACCGCATTGGATGCGTGGGCCCATGTGGCGCAAAAACCGCATCACCCACCCTTTGTGCTGCTTTCGGGCGCCATCGGCGAACCTGCAGCAGTAGACGCCATGCGGCTCGGGGTGGCGGACTATCTGCTTAAAGACGACATCCAGCGCCTGCCCCATGTGATAGCACGGACTCTGGAGGTCCACGAGGCACGCAACGCGCGCGAGCAGGCCATTGCCGAGTTAGCTACATCACAGCGTCGCTTGGCCGAATTGGCCGAGCACCTGCAGACCTCCATTGAGCAAGAGCGTGCCGCCATCGCCCGCGAGATCCACGACGACATTGGTGGCGCCCTGACCGCAGTGCGCTTTGATGTAGCCTGGATCGGGCGACACAGTACCGATCCGGCCATGCAGGAACACGCCACATCGGCGGTGGACATGCTGCAACATGCGATTGGCGCCAGCCAGCGCATCATGATGAACCTACGCCCACCCATCCTGGAACAAGGGCTGGTGGCGGCTGTCCAGTGGCTGGCTACGGGCTTTGAGCGCAGGACCGGTATCCCCACGAGGCTGCAGAGCAGTAGCGAAACCATGGATACACCCACCGACATTCAACTGGTGGCGTACCGAACCGCCCAGGAAGCATTGACCAATATCTCCAAGCATGCACAGCCCAGCAAGGTAGACATTGAACTGTCTGACAAAGAAGGGGTATTGACCCTGGAGGTCGCTGACAATGGCCGTGGCATGAATGCGACAGTTCGCGACAAACCCAAGGCCTTTGGCCTCAAAGGCCTTCAAGAGCGAGCACGAACAGTAGGGGGATGGCTGGACATCAGCAGTCGCCCAGGTCAGGGCACATCGGTCATCCTGTCCGTCCCGCTACCATCTCCTTCCACATCCGCTCCAGGAGATGCCCAGTGATCCATGTCGTCTTGTGCGACGACCATGCCGTATTGCGGCGCGGCATTCGCGACACACTCGCCGAAGCCCCGGACATTCAGGTGACCGGCGAAGCGGGCGGGTATTCTGAGCTGCGCGATGTTCTGCGCACGGCCGCCTGTGATGTGCTGCTGCTGGACCTGAACATGCCTGGACGCAGCGGCCTGGAAGTACTCGCCAGCCTGCGCGAGACCCACTCGACCATCAAGGTGCTGGTGGTTTCGATGTACCCCGAGGATCAATATGCACTGCGCTGCCTCAAGGCGGGAGCCCAAGGCTACGCTAACAAGGCTGGCGACCCGGTTGAGCTGATTGCGGCAGTACGCACGGTGATGCAGGGGCGCAAGTACCTTACCGCCGAAGTGGCCCAGATGCTGGCGGACAGCTTGGCCCAGCCCACGCCGGAGGTGCCCCATGCAGCGCTTTCCGAACGCGAACTGCAAACCCTGGTCAAGATTGCCTCGGGCCGACGTCTATCGGACATTGCCGATGAATTGATGCTGAGCCCCAAAACTGTGAGTGTGTACCGCTCACGGGTTCTTGAAAAACTGAAGCTTTCGAACAACGCCGAACTGACCGTTTATGCGATCCGCAACCAGCTGGTGTAGCCAGTGGTCCTACCTGCCGACAGAGAACAGATCCACGGCTTGCTGCATCAACGCCAGCACTGGCTGTTCCAGCATCGGCAATGTGGCTGCTATACCTAACATCCCCACCGTGAGCGTGACCGGGAAACCCACCGCATAGATATTCATTTGCGGTGCCACGCGCGAGATGATGCCCATGGTCAAGTTGACAAAGAGCAGCAGCGCAATCATGGGCATGGCAATCCAGAGCGCGCTGGAAAAGAGAGAAGCACCCAGCTCATACAACCGCATTTGCCCCAACGCCTGCAGAAAATTGCCATCGACAGGAAAGCGGTCAAAACTCTTGATCACGGCCATCAATATCAACAAATGGCCATTGATGACAATGAAGAGCAGCATGGACATATGGCCAAAGAAACGGGCCACAGCGCTGATCTGCCCGTTGGAGGTGGGATCAAAAAATGAAGCAAAGTTGAGCCCCATCTGCAGCCCAATGATTTCACCAGCCAGCTCGACAGCAGTGAACACAAGGCGAACCGAAAAGCCAATCGCCAGCCCTACAGCCACTTGCTGCGCCACCGTGCCCAGGGCCTCACGGCCGTTCACGCTGATGACAGGCTGCTCGCCCAGCACACCTTGCGCACACAAAGCCACCAAGAACGCGAGGCCGATCTTGACGCGCATGGGCACAACGCGCATGGAGAACACCGGAGCCACGGAGAACAAGGCCAGCACGCGCAAAAAAGGCCACAGGATGGGAGACAGCCACGCCATGATCTGTGCCTCGGAGAAAGTAATCACGCTCCCCCTCCGGTGACATAGCTGGGGCGCCTCGACGGAAACAGAACAAGTGCCCCATGTGAGGGTCGCTGGCGCAAGCGGCCCAACATTGTCGTCAGGCAGCCAGATGCCCATATTGGCATGGCACTACCCAATCATCGAGGGGATCGATTCGATCGTCCTGCGGATGAAGTCCACCAGGGTACTGAGCATCCAAGGCCCCGCAATCGCAAACACCACCATGGCGGCAATCAGCTTGGGCACAAAAGCCAGCGTTGCTTCATGGATCTGCGTGACAGCCTGAAAAATACTGACCAACAACCCCACCGCCATGACCACCCCCAGCACAGGCATGGAAATCATCAGCAGCAAGGTGAGGGCATCACGTCCAATGGTCAGCACCATTTGTGAAGTCATGGGGGAATCCTTCAGGTGACAAAGCTGGCGGCCAATGATCCGATCAGCAGATTCCAGCCATCTGCCAGCACAAACAGCATGAGCTTGAACGGCAATGCCACCAACACCGGCGACAACATCATCATGCCCAGCGACATCAGGATGCTGGACACCACCATATCGATAACGAGAAACGGGATGAAGATCATGAACCCGATCTGGAACGCCGACTTGAGCTCGCTGGTCACAAAGGCAGGCACCAGCACACGGATGGGTGCCGTTTCGGCCGTCACTTTGGGGTCAAGACGTGCCAATCTTGAAAAAAGCGCAAAGTCAGATTGCCGCGTCTGCTTGAGCATGAAGCTGCGCATGGGCGCCTCCGCCCTGTCCAGCGCCTGTTCGAAGCTGATCGTGTTGTTGGTGTAGGGAACGTAAGCGTCCTGGTACACACGATCCAGCGTCGGACCCATGACAAAAAAGGTCAAGAACAACGACAGACCGATGATGACCTGGTTGGGCGGGGCCGACTGTGTCCCCAAGGCCTGACGCAGCAAGGACAAAACGATCACGATGCGGGTAAAGCCCGTCATCATCAGCAGAACTGCGGGCAAAAACGACAGCGCCGTGAAGAACAGCAAGGTCTGAATTGGCACCGAGTAGCTTGCGCCAGATGGCCCACTGCCCACTACCAGAGGCAGCGCGCCTGCGCTTTGGGCCCAAGCAGAGCTCTGCGCCAATACGGCCGCCACGGCAACGGCCCACGGCCACGCACGCCCCGCCATCCGCACGCCACGCCTTGCAAGTAGGGGGGCACGTTCAGACATGCGCGGACTTTCCAGAATCAGCGGCCGCAGTTCGCATCTCCTGGGCAAACGATGGCCCTGGTGCAAGTGGAGCATTCACCGAATCACCAGCCCCTTTGACCACCACTGGCAGCACGTGCAGGCAGCTGACCTGTTGCGCGGTGACACCCAGCACCAACCAAGTACGTGCATTCTCAGGTCCGACTTCCACCGTTACTACCCGCTGCTGAGGTCCGACGGCCACTGCCGACACCACACGTGACGCTGCCCCGACCGCCAGCGCCCCCGCGGACTGACGCTGCTGCAAGCGCCGCACAGCCCACGGAAGCAACGCCATGGCGCCAACAAAAAGCACCACGACGAGCAGTGTCTGCGTCATGCTCCCACTATCCACGACTCACCCGGCGCAAACGTTCCGACGGCGTGACCACATCGGTCAGGCGGATACCGAACTTGTCATTGACCACCACCACTTCGCCTTGGGCGATGAGGTATCCATTGACCAGCACGTCCATGGGCTCGCCAGCCAGTGCATCAAGCTCTACCACCGAGCCTTGCGCTAGCTGAAGAATGTACTTAATGGGCACCTTGGTGCGCCCCAACTCCACCGACAGCTGCACTGGAATATCCAGCACCATGTTGATGTCGTTGACGGTATCGCCACCCGCAGCGCCGGAAAATGAGCGCACAGGCTCGCCGGAAAGCGGCCCCCCCTGCTCTGCGTCCGCCGGCTTGTCGTCCGTCCGCTTCTGCTCTTCGAGCGCCTCGGCCCAACCCGCAAACGGGTCGTCCGCGCCTGCGTCCTTGTTGTCTTCTTCAGTTGCCATTCTTCTCTCCCAGCCAGCTCATGTCCGAAGTGCGCAGGCACTCTTCAATGCGGATGGCGTACTTGGAATTGTGGGTTCCATACTGGCATTCAAAAATTGGAACCCCTCCGATCGATGCACGAATGCGGGGCTCACGGTCCAGTTCGATGAAGTCACCCGGTTTCATGGCCAGCAGTTGCTCCACGGTGGCATCGGCCTTCGCCAGCTCCGCCACCAGCGTGACTTCTGCGGACTGGATTTCGCGCTTGAGCACGTTCACCCAGCGGCGGTCCACCTCAATGGAGTCGCCCTGCGTGGACGAATACAAAACATCGCGGATCGGCTCCAGCGTTGCATAGGGCATGCAGACGTGGATGGCGCCTGAAAGGTCGCCAATTTCCAGCTGGAAGGCGGTGGACACCACGATCTCGCTGGGTGTAGCTATATTGGCAAACTGGGGTTGCATTTCCGAGCGCTGGTATTCCAGTTCCAGCGGATAGATCCCTTGCCACGCCTTCTTGTACTCCGCGCAAATCACATCCACAAGCCGGTTGATGACGCGCTGCTCGGTGGGCGAAAAATCACGACCCTCAATGCGGGTCTGGAACTTGCCGACTCCGCCATACAAGGTGTCAATGATGCCGAAGACCAGCGACGGCTCGCAAACAATTAGTCCGCTGCCCCGCAACGGACGAATCGCCACGATGTTGAAATTCGTAGGCACCGCCAGCTCTCGCAGAAAAGCGCTGTAGCGTTGCACCGACACAGTACCCACCGAAATTTCGGGGCTGCGGCGGATGAAATTGAATAGCCCGATACGGAAGTTGCGCGCAAACCGCTCGTTGACGATTTCCATCGTCGGCATGCGGCCACGGACAATGCGCTCCTGGCTGGAAATGTCGTAATTGCGTACCGACCCCGCCTCGGCCACTTCCTCGACGGACTTCTGGCTCTCGCCAGTGACCCCTTCCAGAAGGGCATCAACCTCTTCCTGCGAAAGAAATGAATCGCTCATGGCTGGTCCTTACCCGGCTGGCTCATTGGATGATGAAGCTCGAAAAGAGCACCTTGCGCACCGGATTGCGCTCTGTGCGCTTGCGCGCGGCGGGGCGTTCCTCTGCATCTCCGTCCTGCTCAGCGGCAGCCGCAGCCTTTGCGCGCTCACGCTCTGAGGGCACCGAGTAGCCCAGAGGTCGCGAGACCTCGCGCAAGACATCAGTGGCCAGCTTTTCCTTGCCCTCGCGCTGCAGCAGCTCAGTGGACGTGCGTTGCGACACCAGCATCAGGATGCCACTGCGAATCGACGGCAGGTACTGCTTGACCTGTTCTGCCGTCTTAGCGTCTTCCAGCTCCAACGTAATGCCAATCTGCGCAAAGCGGTCACCACCCGGATCGGCCAGATTGACCACCATGTTTTCCATGGGCAGGAATGTGGGGGCGACTTTCGGAGCCTCCTTGTGTGCAGCAGGTGCACCGCCACCCTCTTCGTCCTCAGCGGCATGCGACCGACTGGAGATGAACCACGCTGCCGCACCACCTCCGATCACCAACACCGCCACCACCACGCCGATGATGATCAACAGCATCTTCTTGCTTTTGGCGGGCGCGGCTGCTGCGGGAGTATTGGCTGACACGATGGAATTCCTTGCGGTAGGGGACAGGCGGCACTGGCGCTATCAAAGTGCGAGCACAACCGGATAGCCCATTATGGGTCGGGGGTGCAACCAATAATAGCCAGAATAAAAGCCCAAAACCATGGCATTCACCGCGCTCGCCTGCACTGCTGGATGTGAACAGAACTGAGGACCGTCCACATCACCCTCGCACAATCAGACGAAGACATCCACAGCGCGGTCCGTGGCCCCACCACCGCGCGCCAGCAACGCACTGCCTGCGGGGGCAGCAGATACCACCCGCGCCTGGCGCGCACCACTCTGGGGACGCTGCTGCCTTTCCTCGCCACCACCCGCGCTGTCGCGCGCCGATGTACCCACCGACATGCCTGACAACACCAAGCCCTCGCTGCGCAACAAATCGCTCAACTGCGCCATGCTCTGGTCCAGCAGCTCCCGCGTCTGCTGCTGGTCACTGCGAAACGACACATGCGCTTCATTGCCCGACAGAGACACCGACACTTCCACCGGCTGACCATCGCGCTGCAGCGTCAATTCCGCGTTCTGAGTCTTCTGGTTCACCCAGTAGGCCACCTGCTCAGCCACCTGCTCCTCTGCGCCCAAAGCGTTAGGATCCGCCAACACCGCTGCATCGGCGAAATTGCCTGCCTCTACTGGCGATGCGCCCGATGCGCTCTCAGACCATGAGCCCCCATTTCCTGAGTTCTCACCGTTAGAACGCCCACCAGCGGAGAACTCCGGCGCGTGCGCCGAAGCAGCAGCGACCAACAAACCATCAGCAACAGGCGTGACACCTTCGACACCAGCAGATATTGAGGATGGCCCACCCGCGCGTTCGGAAGGTTGTGCCCCCGTCAATGAGGCCTGGGCAGCGCGCTCGGACACCGCCTGTGAGAGCGTAGCGGCCGTCGATACGTGTCCCGATAAGTGTGGTTTCAACCCACCCAGCGCGCCTTGACCCACGCCGGCATCTCCCGAGCCTGAAAGCCCAGGACGGGGCGCCGCAACGCTCTGCAACCGAGAGAAGGTGCGACCAGCCGTTGACGTCGCGCTCAAAGGCTGCGCGTCCTTCAGGTCTGCAGCAGAGTCCAACATCGCCGTCTCTGCTACCAAGCCTTGGGGACGGCCAAATGGCGTCCACTCGACCCCCAAACCTGCTGGCGACGGCACTCCCCCCGCACCGAAGGCGGCGGTCAGGCGTGCACCTCCGTCCGTGCCGGCGGCGGCTGGAGGAGCGCCATCGGCGGGCACCATGCCCAACAACCCTTGCCATGCTGCCACCGCCGAGACATCTACAGCCGTGGACCCGACGTCAGGAAAGCTGTCCGCGGCGAGAACATCTGTTCCTACGGAGCTCAATACGCCCTCCTCCTCAGCCCCGCCCCCCAACGCCGCCAGCAGCGCCAAAAACCCTCCTCCAGCCGCAGGATCGCTAGCGTCTACGGCAGCAGGCTGGGACGCTGCCTTGCTGCGCGTCGTGTGGGCTGGCTGGGTGCCCTGGGAGGAAGCTACTTTGGTGGGTTCCATGTTCAATTCTCCTGGCCCGCGTTGCGATACTGCAGCGCGGCGCGTTCATCGGTCTGTTTCTGGTCCCTGCGCTGTTGCTGCCGGGCCAGGTCGTTGCGCCGCTTGTCTACCACCTTGCGCAAACTCGCCAAACGCAGCTCTGCATCCAGCAAAGCGCGCTGGGCAGCCTGCACCCGCGCAGACTGGTCTCCCACCACACCGGTCTGGATGCTGGCTGCATGACCCAGCCTGTCCATGAACTGGTAGTGGTGGTACATCACTTCGGGCTGCATGGCTGTGTTGGCCTTCACTCCCCAACGGGACTCGGTTTCACGGGCGTAGTCTTCCAGCTGACCGAGCTGCGCGCGCGCCGCCTGCTCGGCAGCCAGGGTGTCCTGCAGCACCTTGCGGGCGTCATCCCGCTTGCGGGAGGCCACTTCGACTGCGACAGAGAGGGCGTTGAGGTTGGACATGACGACTTACCCTGTCGTCCGTCAATGGTCCAGCACCGCCGCCATGGCGGCTACGCAGTGGTCCATGGAGGCTGCCTCGAACATGTCCTGCTGCAGAAAACCCGCCATCTGCGGCTGCAAGCGGATCGCCTCGTCCAACGCAGGGTCAGAGCCGCTCATGTACGCCCCCACCTGCACCAGGTCCCGGCTCTTCTGGTAACGTGAATACACTGCGCGAAACCGCCGCGCCAGGTCAAAATGCCCACGCGACACCACGTTGTGCATCACCCGCGATGCCGATTGCTCAATATCGATGGCCGGGAAGTGCCCGGTCTCTGCCAAGGCGCGTGACAACACAATGTGCCCGTCCAAAATGGCGCGCGCGGCATCCGCGATCGGATCCTGCTGATCATCGCCCTCCGACAGCACGGTATAGAACGCAGTGATGGAGCCCACACCATGCAGGCCATTGCCGCTGCGCTCGACCAGCTGTGGAAGTTTGGCAAAACATGACGGCGGATACCCCTTGGTCGCAGGCGGCTCGCCGATGGCCAAGGCGATTTCCCGTTGCGCCATTGCGTATCGGGTGAGTGAATCCATGAGCAGCAGCACATGCTGACCCTTGTCGCGGAAATGTTCGGCTACCGCCGTGGCATAGGCCGCGCCCTGCATGCGCAACAAGGGCGGCGCGTCAGCGGGAGCCGCCACCACCACCGACCGCGCACGGCCTTCCTCTCCCAGGATGTCTTCCACAAACTCCTTGACCTCGCGCCCCCGCTCGCCAATGAGCCCCACCACGATCACATCGGCCCGGGTATAGCGGGCCATCATGCCCAGCAGCACACTCTTGCCCACCCCAGAGCCCGCAAACAGCCCCAGCCGCTGACCACGCCCTACGGTCAGCAAGGCATTGATGGCGCGCACACCGGTATCCAAGGGCTCGCGCACCGGGTCCCGGTCCATGGCATTGATCTGCCGCCGCCCCATGGGTTCAGACACCACGTCCTGCACCGGCCCGCCATGGTCGAGAGGCAGGCCCTGGGCATCCACCACACGCCCCAGCAATCCGTCGCCCATCGGCAAACGCAGCACTCCGGCGCGTTGCACGGGCCGAGGAGGTTCGCCCAAGCGGGGCATGGGGACATAGGGCGCAGCTGGCACCACGCTGGCGCCACTGGACAGCCCATGGATGTCGCCAGCCGGCATTAAAAATGCACGGTCGGCAGAAAACCCCACAACCTCAGCCAACACCGGTGCGTGCCCCGGCATTTGCACCATGCATTGCGAGCCCACAGGTACGCGGATGCCCACCGCCTCCAGCACCAGGCCCGTCAGCCGGGTGAGCGTACCGCGCGTCTCCAGCGGCGCACCTTCGGCCACGCGCTCGCGCGCGTCGTCCATGAACCGGGTCCAGGCAGAAGCTGTGTCAACGGTCATCGCCATCCCCGCGCTCCCCGTCGTCCCAGGGCGACTGCAGCCCCAGCGACGCAATGGCACGCTGCCATCGCTTGTCGATGCTGCCATCGACGACCGTGCCCGCCGACTCCACCAAGCAGCCCCCCGCAGGCACAGCGGCATCAGCCATCCACTGCACACCGGGCGCGTTGATCTCCTCGCGCAGAGGTACGGCCATGGCCTCCATGTCCACCGGATTGAGCCGCACGGTAGCTGGACGCCCCTCGCTCACCAGCATGCCAACGGCTTCCCGCACCACAGGCAGCAGGGCATTGGGGTTGACCGACAGCTCTTGGCGCACCACTTGGCGCGCGATGTCGCACGCCAGCTCGAGCACCTGCTGGGCCATCTGCTGCTGCATGTCGATCAGGCTCGCGTCCAACGTCTGCAGCACGCTCTGCAGGCGCTGCGCCGCCTCTTGCCCCTGCTGGGCAATGTATTCATCCATGCGGCGCTGCCACTCCAGAGCGGTCTGCGCCTGCCCTTGGGCAAAGCCTTCTGCATACGCATCGTCGCAGGCCTGCTGGAAAAGCGCCTGCTGTGCCGCCTCATCCAACTCGGCAGGTAGCTCCGCCACGGGCTCAGGCTCGGAATCAGGCTCCACCAGGTCGGATCCGTCTACTGCCGCAAACTTCCATTGTTTGAAGTCACCGACCTCCTCGCTGGGAATGAACCGCGAATAAGACCGCTGGTTAGACGAAGGCATCATCACCACCGCCTCCGATCACGATCTGGCCTTCGTCAGACAGGCGACGCACTGTCTTGAGGATTTCCTTCTGCTGCGCCTCGACCTCAGACAGCCGCATCGGGCCGCGCGATTCGAGGTCTTCGCGCAGCGCGTCGGCAGCACGCGAAGACATGTTGGAGAGGAATTTTTCCCGCAGTTCGGGAACCGCTCCTTTAAGGGCCACGATGAGGGTTTCGGATGCCACTTCCTTAAGTACCGTTTGAATGGCCTTGTCGTCGAGCTTGAGAACGTCCTCGAACACGAACATCTTGTCCATGATCTTCTGCGCCAGGTCGGGGTCGTAGCCCCGGATGGATTCGAGCACCACAGCGTCCATGTTGCCGCCCAGCAAGTTGATGATCTCTGCGGCAGCCTTGACGCCGCCCAGCGAACTCTTGCGGATCTTGTCCCCGCCCGCCAGCACCTTGAAAAGCACTTCGTTCAGGTCCTTGAGGGCCGTGGGCTGGATGCCTTCGAGCGTAGCCACGCGCAACAGGATTTCGCTGCGCTGACGGTCGGTCAGGTGCATGAGAATGCCCGACGCCTGGTCACTGTCCAGATGCACCAGGATGGCAGCAACGATCTGCGGGTGCTCGTTACGCAAAAGTTCCGCCACTGACAGCGGATCCATCCACTTGAGGCTCTCGATGCCCGAGACATCCCCCCCTTGCAAGATCCGGTCGATCAGCAGGCCGGCCTTGTCATCGCCCAGGGCACGCTTGAGCACGGCGCGCACGTAGTTGCCGGTATCGGACACCAGCAGGCTTTGGGCTGCAGCCGCGTTGGAGAACTTGTTGATGACCTCGTCCACCTTTTCGCGCGATACCGAGCGCATGCGCGCGATGGTCTCGCCCAGCTTCTGCACCTCTTTGGGCGAAAAATGCTTGAACACTTCCGCCGCCTCTTCTTCGCCGAGAGACATCAGCATGATGGCGGCATCGTGAAGTCCTTGGTCGTCCATGGTCGTCATCCGTGCAATCGGTGGCTAGACGGGCTCGCCGTTCAACCAAGTCTTGAGAATATTGGCTACAGCCACCGGGTTCTCCTTCGCAAGCACCCGCGCCTCCTCCAGCCGCAGCTGCTCCGGTGTGGCTGGCAGCATTTCGTCCTTCTTGCCAGGACCCGCAAGGGCCGGGCGCTCGGGGGTCTCGGCCTCCAGGGCATCCAGCTGGCCACCGGCTACAGACAGCGCCTCAGTCTTCACAATCTTGGGGCCCTTCAGCGCGGGACGCACCAACCCCATCAGAACCAGGGCGGCAAACAGAACGGCTCCCACGGGCCAGGCAAAGGTCTTGGCCAGGTCCATCACTTCAGGCTGCTTCCAAAGTGGAATATCGGTGGTGGGCACCGCAGTGACCTGGAACGGTGTGTTCATCAAGTTGACTGAATCACCGCGCTCACGATTGAAGCCAATGGTCTCGCGCACCAGTGCGGTCATCTGCTCAATCTGCTCGGGGGTGAGTGCCTTGGTCACGGTCTTGCCCTTGTCTTCTGCAGACTGGTAATTGACCACCACAGCAGCACTTAGCCGCTTGACGGCTCCCGAGCTGCCGCGGACCACCTTCACCGTCTTGTCCACTTCGTAATTGGTGGTGGACTCACGCTTATTGGTCTGCTCCTCGGTACCCTGCTGGCCGCCCGCGTTGGGCGCTGGGTTGGCGCCGTTGATGGGCGCTGCCGACGGGGCTGGAGGCTGGTTGGCGACAGCACCAGGCACACCCGTCGCAGTCTTCGTTGCGCTGCCACGGCTTTCCAGCACCTGCTGGCTGCGCACGGCGCTGGAGTCTGGCGTCTGGTTGGGGCGGAATTGCTCGGAGGTGGACTCGGTCTGCGAGAAATCCACCTCGGCCGTTACCTGTGCCTTGACGTTGTCGCGGCCGACCACGGGCTCCAGAATGTCCATGATGCGGCGCGAATACTGCTGCTCCAGTTGCTGCACATACAAAAGCTGCTGGGCATTGATTTCAGCACCAGCCGTGCTGTCGGGCGATTGGGAGAGCAGCTTGCCCGTGTCATCCAGCACACTCACGGCAGACGGCGCCAGCTCTGGCACGCTGGAAGCTACCAGGTGAACGATGCCCGCGAGTTGGGCGCGGTCCAGGATGCGCCCGGGGTGCAGACTCACCAGCACCGAGGCTGAGGGTTTTTGCTGCTCACGGAAAAATCCGTTCTGGTTGGGTAACGCGAGGTGCACACGGGCACTTTGCACGGACGATAAGGCCTGGATGGACCGTGTGAGCTCCCCCTCCAGCCCGCGCTGGAAGTTCAGACGCTCCTGGAACTGCGTCATCCCGAACTTGTTGGACTCCATCAGCTCGAAACCCGCGACGGAGCCTTTGGGGAGGCCCTGCGTAGCCAGACGCAGGCGCACGTCATGCACGCGCTCGGCAGGAATCAGGATGGCGCCACCGCCCTCCGAATACTTGTAGGGCACATTCATTTGAGACAACTGGGCCACCACGGCCCCGCCATCCTTGTCGCCCAGATTGGAAAACAGCACCCGGTAGTCGGGCTGGCGCCCCATCACGACGGCCGCAACGGCAGCAGCCACCAGCAGCGCCACGCCCGCACCCAGCCGCATGCGCTGCGCCCTGTCAAGGGCGGACAGCCGCTGCAGCCAGTTGGGGCTGGCCGGCGTCGGTAGCGGATTGAGAGGGACTTCAGCAACAGCAGACATCTTGCTTTCCATTAAAGCAGGCCCTGCAACAGACCTAGCGTGGGTTCGATTATTCGGTCACGCCCCCAAAATGTTCGCTGGATAAGCCATCCGTTTGGCCATCTATTCAGAGCGATGAATCCCGGGCCGGTAGCTAGGATACGCAGCATACCGCCATTCCCCTACGGATACCGCCATGGACCTTCGCATCTCCAGCTCAACCGCCCCGCTCACGGGCGCTGGCGTGGCGCGCCGTGCTGCAGCGCCGCAAACCACGGGCAATGAAGTCGGCTTCTCCGGCGCGCTGAAGGGCGCATTGCAGTCAGTGAGTGCCGCGCAAAACAAGTCTTCCGAGATGCAAAAGGAGGTGCAAATGGAGAACCCCTCCGTGAGTCTGGAAGAGACCATGGTGGCTATCCAGAAGGCGCAAATCGGCTTTCAAGCCACACTGCACGTGCGCAATCGCATGGTGCAGGCGTACACCGACATCATGAACATGCAGGTGTGAGCTGCTGGTGAAGTATGAAGGCCCCGTTCTCAACGGGGCAGCTGTGTGGCGCTGCGCTGTGCCAACACAAGAAACTATATTTTCGATAGCAGCAAGGACATGCTGCACTAGCGCTTCAGGCACATTTAGTGCATTTTTTGATACAGAGGCGCTTGGCGGTCGAAGTGGCGACAGGTTCAGTACCGCGCACTTTGGCATCCCACTGGACGGTACCGCCCATCACCGCAGTGCTCCGCTCAACCGACAATCCAAGCCCTAACAAGCAACCACCCTTAACCGCTAGGCCACTGCCACACACAGCAGCAGCCCAGGAGCGTTGCACTGCCCGCACTCAGTGCATCATCTGGGGCTGCCCCTCGAACAGATGCTCGAACTGCGCAAGCCAGGGCTCTGCCAGGCAGCGGATCTGCGCATCGTTGCGCAAGATGCGCTGCATGATGCGGGTCTTTTCACGGCGGTGCTCGGGCAGCAACTCGTGCTCTTGCGACTTGAAGCGCAGCTGCTCAATCAGCACGGCACAGGCGCCTTCGTAGCGCACCACACCGTCCCAGTCCTTCAGCTTGGCAGCCTCCAGCATCTTGGCGCTGCTGTCTTCAATCGCCTTGTAATAGTCAATCAGCATGTGGGACATGATCATGCCTCCACCAGCACGGGCTGGCCCGAGGACGATGCTTCGGCAGCACTGGCACCCAATTTTTTGATCTCATTCCACCCGGTGGCCACGGGCTCGATCAGGCGCATGACTTCTTGCATCATGGAGTCGTCGTTGCGGGCATTGGCCAGAGTAAGGCGGTGGATGCAGTAGTCATAAAGCGCACCCAGGTTCTCCGCCAGTTCACCGCCATCGACCTTGTCGAGCGAGGTGCTCAACCCCTCTTCCAGAATTCGGATGGCCTTGGAAATGGCATTGACCTTGCCGAGCACATCACCGCGAGCCATAGAGCCGCGTGCTGTGGCAATGGAGTTGAGAACACCTTCATACAACAGGCTGACCAGCTGATGCTGGTCGATCGTGTGCATGCTGGTCTCTACGTTGATGCGCTGGTAAGCGTTGGCTGCACGGGGGCTGTAGGCGCTGAACATGCTGACAATCCTTCCGAGGTATTACTCAAGTTATCGGCTAGCGCCAGAAAAACTAAAGCCCCTGATTAACCGTTTGATTTGTTCCAAGCAGTGACCTGCTGGGCGATGTACGCGTTCAGGCCATTCAAACTGCTCAACTGGGTATCCAGCGCGTTGTAGCGCTGCGTGATGCGCTTTTCAAATGCATCGACCTTCTCATTCACCCGCGTCTGGTCTTGGCTGTTGCGCTTCAGACTCAACTGCAAGGTGGCATCCTTGGATTTGAAAAACCCGTCATTCGACAGAAGGTTGGTCGTCAGCGCCTTCAGTTGCACAGCAATGCCGTCGGCAGAACCACCTCCCGTGCTCCGGAACAGGTTCTTCACATCATCAGGATTTTCGGACAGGGCTTTGTTGAGCTTGGTGGAGTCGACCGCCAGATCACCACCCAACTGTTGAGTAATACCAATGTCCGCCAGCCGCTGAAAGGCCCCGCCCCCTGTGGTGACCGATTGGATGGCGTTGCGCAGGGAACTTTGCAGGGCCACGGCCGTTGAATCGCCCTGCAACAACCCCGCCGACTTGGTGGCAGCGTCGTACTTGGTGGCATCCTGTAACAGTTGGTTGATGGCGTTGTAGGCTTTCACGAATCCATCAATGTTGGACTGGATCGCAGAATTATCTTTGCTCACCGTGACTTCAATAGGCGCAGTCGTCACCTGTTCAGCCTTGAAAGTCACGCCCGAGATCGTGGACGCAAACGTGTTGGTGGCCGAAGACACGGCAATACCGTTGACCGTGGCCTTGGCATTGGCGGCCGCCTGCGTGACCGTGGAGCCGTTGACCAGGCGCGACAGGCCAGTGGCGTCGGTGTTGCCCGCACTCTGGGGATCCGTATCACCGCCTTCCATCACGCTCAGGCGAAACCCGAATTCTTCACCAGTGCTCTTACTGCGCAGCAGCAAGCGCTCACCCGAAGCATCACTGAGTACCGACGCCGTTACCCCAGCATTGGCGCCATTGATCTTGCTGGCCACGTCCGACAGCTTGTCGCTCGCGCTGATGGCGATATCGACGGGCTGGCCGCTGCCAGGCGTGAACGACGCGGGTGCGACACTCCATTTGCCCAGTTCGAGGCGAAGCGTGCCAGCACCAAGCGCACCACCTACAGGCAGCAATGCTGCCGACGCGGTGGCCTGCGCCTTGGCAAGGCTTTGGACCTCCACACTGAACGTTGTGGGCAGCGTGCCCCCAACGGCAGTGGCGGAAACATATTTTGAGTCGGATGACGTGGTAGCCACACCATTCCAACCGGTCACGCTGGTGAGCTTGCCCGCTGCGTCCTGCAGCGTAGATACCAAGGACTTGATCTGTCCAAAGGCGGAAATCTTGGTATTGACTGTGGCCGCCTGCAGCTTGAGCGTGTCCAGGGGCTTTTTTTCCAGAGCGACGAGCTGGGAGATGATGCTTTTGACATCAAGTCCATTCGTGCCGACACCTGGGGATGAAATGGTTGCCATACAAACCTCCTGAACTGGTCCAACGGAAATTATGGCGCCGAACGGCGATCAAGAACGTCCGTAAACACGCCAGGAAACCCGTCTTATCCAGCGGTCCTGGCACCCGCCTTCCAAAAAGCCAAAGGGCGGCGACAGAAATCTGCCGCCGCCTGAGGTTCGCCAGGGCGCTGCAACGCCTTGGCTGCCTGCCATGCCCGCCGCTTAACGCAGCAGGGCCAACACACCTTGGGGCAGCTGGTTGGCCTGGGCCACCATTGCCGTACCAGCCTGTTGCAAGATCTGGGCACGCGACAGGTTGGCCGTTTCTGCGGCGAAGTCGGCATCCAGAATACGCGAACGCGAGGAAGAAAGGTTTTCCGACGTCACTTGCAGGTTGCTGATCGACGTTTCAAAGCGCGATTGCAGAGCACCCAGCTTGGCACGCTCACCGTTGATGAAGGCCAGGGCCGAGTCCACGGTCTTCAGTGCATTGGTGGCATTGCTGAACGTGGTCACATCCAGATTGGCCACTGTTTGCAGGGCCGAACCACCATTGTCCAGCTGGTTGCTGGTTGAAGTGATGGCGAAAGACTTTTCCGAGTCCAGCGTGATGTAGCCACCGGTGTTAACGTTTTCCACCGTTGCGGCAGCAGAGCTCAGGGTCGTCGTGCCGCCGTTGGCCGCTCCAGCTGCGTCGTAACCGGTGACCGTTACGTTGGCCGCGTTGGCATTGGCCGTATCGCCCACCACGATGTTGTTACCCGTGGCATTGGTCAGAACGATCTGGCTGCCGTCGGAACTCAGAGAAGCATTGATACCGGTCTTGGCAGACTGGTCGTTGATAGCGGACACAGCGGCCGACAGGCGGTCCGTGCCGGTGGCGGAGGTCAACGTGAAGGACACGGTACGTGCAGCGCCGACGTTGTCACCTTCCAGCGTCAGCGAGTAAGAGCCGACAGCCGCCATACCACCCAGGCGCACTTCGGTACGGGCCGTGGCGGTCACACCAGTATCTGCCTTCAGGGCATTGATCTGGTCGGCCGTAGCCTTGGCCGTGGCGCTAGCAGCCACAGTCAGCGTACCGGTGCCCAGTGCTCCACTAATGGCCACGGTGCCTGTGGTCACACCGTTGGTGCCTGCTGTGGCCTGGGTGGCCGATGCGCCAATGCCCGAGCCGTTGGAGGCGACGTTCTGGTTGTTGCCGTACACGCTGGTGCGCAGATTGCCCGTGGCAGCCACGATGGTCTGGTTGGCATTGGCACCCACTTGGAACTGCTGCGTGCCGAAGCTGCCATCCAGCAGCTTGGAACCGTTGAATTCAGTGGTTTGCGAGATGCGGTCCAGTTCGGACACCAGCTGGCCCACTTCCTGCTGCAGGGCCTGGCGGTCGCCGGCGCTGTTGGAGGCGTTGGCCGATTGCACAGCCAGTTCACGCACCCGTTGCAGGATGTCGCCGGAAGCCTTCAAGGCGCCTTCAGCGGTTTGCGCCAGGGAGATACCGTCGTTGGCATTGCGAACTGCCTGGTTCAGGCCACGGATCTGGCTGGTGAAGCGCTCGGAAATCGCCAGACCAGCAGCGTCATCCTTGGCGCTGTTGATGCGCAGGCCAGACGACAGGCGCTGAATGGACGTATTGAGAGAAGTCTGGCTCATACCCAGGTTGCGTTGGGCTGTGAGCGAAGCGATGTTGGTATTGATGGTGGAAGCCATTGCAAATCTCCTGAAAGAACTGACTGAATATGGCGTTGCCGCCAGCCGGGGGCGCCAGCACCGCGCTGGCCTCCTGGGTTCCCAGTGCTGCAGGCCATCTGGTGAACGGCGGGCCGCTTACGGACCGTTGCAATTGTTTTCGGGTCGCCGCCGGAAAACTTGAGGGGCAAACGCACAAGTTGCGCGACTTTTTTGCCGCTTATCTCCCCTACACCAGAAATCAGCGTCTCCACAATCCATCCATCGTTCCCCCATTGACAGCCGGACGGGTGCGCTTGAACCGGCAAACAGATCCGTCTCGCGACGTTAAGGAGTTTCGCCATGGCAGCAACCATCAACACCAACATCAGCTCGCTGACTGCGCAGCGCAATCTGGGCACCAGCCAGATGTCGCTCAACTCAGCCATCCAGCGCCTGTCGTCTGGCCTGCGCATCAACAGCGCCAAGGATGACGCTGCTGGTCTGGCGATTTCCGAGCGCTTCACCAGCCAGATCCGTGGCCTGAACCAGGCTGTTCGCAATGCGAACGATGGGATTTCGCTGGCACAGGTAGCTGAAGGTGCAATGGGGTCAGCGGGCAACATTTTGCAGCGGGTCCGTGAACTGGCAGTGCAGTCGGCCAACGCCTCCAACAGCGCTGGCGACCGCCAGGCCCTGCAACAGGAAGTCGGCCAATTGGTGGCAGAACTTGACCGGATTTCGCAAACCACCGAGTTCAACGGCCAGAAATTGCTGGACGGCACCTTTGGTACGCAACAGTTCCAGGTGGGCGCCAACGCCAACCAGACCATTGTGGCGGCCTCAGCCAATCTGCGCACCAGCGTGTACGGCAACAACCAGAACGTCGCCTCCAACGGCTCGGGCATTGGCGCATCGGCCACCCAGGCCACAGCAGGCACCAACGGCGTGACTACCGGCTCGGTAGCCGTCAGCGGCTACCTGGGCACTGGCACCCTGACGGTGGCTGCAAGTGCTACCGCCAAAGCCACCGCCGACCAGATTAATGCACTACAGGCCACCACTGGCGTGACCGCCACAGCCCGCACCGAAGTGCGCCTGGGTGGCATGGCGGCGGCTGGGTCCTATTCGTTGACGCTGGAAGGTGACAACGTCGGCAGCCCCCGCACCATTTCATTCACGCTGGTCGCAGGCACGGGGACCGACCGCCTCTCCCCAGCCGTGTCGGCCATCAACGAGCAATCGGCCAAGACAGGCATCAATGCCTCGCTCAACTCCGACGGCACACAGATCATCCTGACCAACGCTACGGGCAACAACATCGTGATCGGTGACACCGTCAACGCCAACGCGGGCGCCGTGACCGTGACCGGCTACGATGCAGCCGGTGCCAGCAACGGCGCGACCCAGACGCTCGCGGCCGACGCCAACGTGGAGTTCATCAACACGGGCGGCTACATCACGCTGGACTCCGAAAAGTCCTTCGCCGTGACCTCGGCCAGCAACCAGCTGGACAACGGTGGCTCCTCGCTGCACACGGTGGCCAACCTGGACGTGACCACTTTCACCAACGCCACCGACGCGCTCAAGACCGTAGATTCGGCCCTGGCCTTCATCAACGGTGAACGTGCCAAGCTCGGCGCCCTGCAATCGCGCTTCGAAACCAGCATCTCCAGCTTGCAGATCACGTCTGAGAACCTGTCCGCATCGCGTTCGCGCATCCAGGACGCAGACTTCGCGGCCGAAACAGCCAACTTGTCGCGTGCTCAGATCCTGCAACAGGCCGGTACGGCGATGGTGGCCCAGGCCAACCAGATCCCGCAGGGCGTGCTGTCTCTGCTCAAGTAAGCCATTGCCCGCCCGTACTGCGTGCGATGCAGCAAAAACACGAAACAAAGGGGCCCATCGGGCCCCTTTGCACATGGCACACTGCCACCCCATCCCGCTCCTTTGCTCGTAGATCGACGTCATCGTGCACACCAAACACACCGACCAGGACGCGTCCCGCCTGCAGGCCGCACTTGCCGCCGCTGACTGGCCTGCTCTCACCCGCCTGTGCCGCCAGGTGCTGCGCAAGAACGGCCGCCACCTCAGCGCCCACCGGCTGCTGGGCTTCTCGCTGAACAAGCAGCGCGAGTTCGACGCCGCCCTCAAGGCTTACCGACAGGCCTATGTGTACTGGCCTGAGGACGCCGAGCTACTCGTCAACTATGCCAACGTGCTCATTGAGCAAGCACGCAATATCGACGCCCTGCCCCTGCTGGAAAAAGTGTGCGAACTGCGCCCCCAGCAGGCCATTGGCTGGATCAAGCTGGCCGAATGCTGCTACCTGCTGACCCAACACGACAAGGGCTTTGACGCCAGCCAGAAGGCCGCCGCCCTGGCCGAGACCCTGCACGACCGCGTCGCCGCACTCATGCAAAGCGCCATCCACCGGCGCGAGCTGGGCCAGGTGCGCGAGGCTGTCAAGGACTGCGAGACAGCCATCGCCCTGCGCTACAACGACCCAGGCAACTACACCAACAAGCTCTTGTTCATGCTTGCAGATCCCCAGGTGAACGCCGCCCAGCTATCGGCAGCCGCGCGGCAGTACGGCGCTGTGTTCGAGCCGCCGCTGCGCCCAGAATGGCCTGATTTCCAGGAGCACCGGGGCTCGCCATGGCGGCGCCTGAAGATCGGTTTCCTCTCCCCCGACTTCCGGGTGCACTCGGTGATGTACTTTGTGGAGGGTCTGCTGGCGCAACTGGACAGGCGGCAGTTTGAGGTTTTCGCTTTCTATCTGTTCCCGCGGGACGATCACGTCACCGAGCGCGTCCAGCGCCATGCCGACCATTTTGTGCCCCTGGCCGGTTTCAGCCCGCAGCAGCAGGCCGAGGCCATTCGCGCTCAAGGCATCGACATCCTGATCGACCTGGCGGGCCACACCGGCAACAACGGCCTGCTGACGCTGGCCCATAAGGCTGCCCCGGTGCAAGTGTCATGGCTGGGGTTCCCGGCCACCACCGGGCTTACGGCCGTGGACTACAAGTTCACCGACGAGATCACCGACCCGCCCGGCGCCGAAACGCAGTACACAGAGCAGCTCTACCGCTTGCCCACGCTGTTTGCCTGCTACCGCCCCATGAGCCGCAACCCGCTGTGGCGCTACCAGCCGCGCTACCAGGTGCGCCCGGCGCCCGCGCTCGTCAACGGCTTCATCACCTTTGGCTCGTGCAACAACCTGGGCAAGCTCACCGACGACGTGCTGGCCCTGTGGGGCCAGGTGCTGGCGGCCGTGCCAGGGTCGCGCCTGCTGATCGAAGGCAAGAACCTTGACCGCCCCGATTTTGCGCAGGCCTACCAAGAGCGCTGCGAGCGCTTGGGCCTGCCCCCAGGGCGGGTAGACCTGGTGGCGCAACGCACCGAGAACCAGTACCTGACCTACCACCGCATCGACATCGCGCTCGACCCCTTCCCGCTGACCGGCGGCACCACCACCTTCGACGTGCTGTGGATGGGCCTGCCCATCGTGTCGATGGTGGGCGAGAGCTTCAAGAGCCGCATGGGCGTGGGCCTGCTGGCCTACCTGGGCCGCACCGAATGGCTGGCCGAGACGCCCGAAGAGTATGTGCGCATCGCTACGGACCTGGCCACTGACGTACAGGCGCTGAACACGCTGCGGCTGGGCCTGCGCGGCGAGGTTGAGACTTCGGCCCTCATGCGAGAGGACATCTTCAACCACCACTTCTCGGAAGGCTTGCGTGTCATGTGGCTGCAGTGGCTGGCCAAGGCCGAGCACCCGGACGACCCCAAAGCGCAGGCGCAAGCGATTCAGGAATGGCTGCCCCAGCTGCCTGAGGAATGGACCCACGGCCCGGTACCCGGCGTGGGCTTGAAGCCCGGCCAGCGAGTGAGCCTGCACGAGGCCCATCAGCGCCTGCAGGACCTGGTGGAAAAAGCCAAGGCCACGCCCATCCCCGCGTCTGCCACCACCACCGAGCACCAGATCACGGACCGCCACTGGATCGCCGTGACCGAGCTGGCCGAAACCGTGCTCAGCGCCGTGCCCCACGACCCCGTGGCCCTGGCCTGCCTGGCCGAGGTGGAGCATGCCCACGGCCACACCGAATTTGCGGTGACCTACCTGCAACATGCCACACAGGCGATGGGCCTGGGCTCCACTTCAGCGACCTGACACCCGCAGACGCCTGGCAGCACTGGCTACTCCGCCCAGGTAAATACTATAGATTTAATAGCGCCATGCGCTTATCCATAAAGCGCTATAGCGGCATGTTGAATCATGTTTTCGATCACAAGCCCCTGCCATCACCCCTTGCGCCGCAGAAACCCGTGCGGCGCCACCGTGACCTGCAGGCGCTGCTCCATCTCGGCGTCGATCTCGAACTCGGCGTGCCCGGCCAGCCACTGGTGCACCGCCGTCTTGGGGTTGTTGCCCACGTCCCAGGGGCGGTCGGCAAAGAACTTGGGCGGCATGTCTTCGACAAAGGTGTCAAACACCACACAGTAGCTGCCGGGCGTGACCAGCGGCGCGTAAGCATCGAGTTCGCCCAGCACATGGTCGTGCGTGTGCATGGAATCCAGGCACACCAGCACGCGCTGGTAGCCCTGGGCAAACTCGCGCACCTGCTGCACCACCTCGGGCGCAATGGCAGAGCCCTGGACCATGGCGATGCGGCTGGCCATGGGGTGGGATTCGATGGCCGCGCGGTTGTGCGCGCGGATGTCGATGTCTACCCCCAGCACCTTGCGCCGTGACGCGCGCGGGTCCATCGTGGTGCCGGCTTCAATCGCATCGCTCATGTCGAGCAGCGCCAGCAGCGAGGCGCTGAGCACCAGCGAGCCACCGTGGGCAATGCCGGTCTCGATGATCAGATCCGGCCGCACGCGCCACACCAGCTCCTGCATGGCCACCATGTCCTGCGGATACTGGATGATGGGCCGGCCCATCCAGTCGAAGTTGTAGACGTACTGCCGCTGCATGGACGCCTGCAGCCAGTCGCGCGACAGGGTCTGGAAGGTGGAGTCCTGGGCATAGCCCGCAAGGCGGTCACGGCGTTCCTGGGCGAATTGGTCAACGGGGTTCATGGCGGGGGTACTCCAACAGGGTCGTTCGACGGCGGAAAAGGCAAGAGGTCATCGGCCAGCACGGCGCGGGGTGCCACACCCCATTCACCCTGCAGGCGCAGCACGTTGATGGGGGGAAACGCCTGCAGCGGCGCCTGCCCGGCCACCTCCACGCTGCAGCCCGTGCGCGCCTGCAGCCAGGCCAGCCACTGGGCGTGAGTAGTCTGGCGGCCGCTGGCCACGTTGTAAGTGGCGGCGCGGCCTGCCAGCGCAATGCGCGGCAGCCAGTCCAGCAGGTCGTCCACATGCACATAGTCTTTGGCGGACTGCGGATCGGAGCGCAGCACAATGCGGCCGCCCTGCGCCTGGTGCAGCAGATCGGCCACCAGGTTGCCGGAGGCAGCGTCCATGCCCGGCCCGACCACGTTGGACAGGCGCGCCACGCGCACTCCGGGGCGCCCGCAGGCATGGCACAGCGATTCGCCGGTGAGCTTGGTGAGGTTGTACAGGTAGGACAGGTCACCCGGCAGCACAGCCAGGGGCGCGTCTTCGTCGGTGCGGGTGGCGCCCATGTAGACCCGGGTGGACGACAGGTACAGCAGCGAGTGGAACTGCGCGCGCCGCAGCACCTCGGCCAGCAGGCCCACATGGGCGTCCACCGTGTCGAACGGGCGCGTGCGGAAGTCGGCGGTGAGCCCCACGCAATAGATCACATGGCCCAGCTGCCGGGTGAACACCTCGGCAGCGCCGCGCGCAGGCGACCACACCGAGTGGCCTTGGGCCTGCAGATGGGCCACCAGGCGGCTGCCGATGTAGCCGGAGGCGCCCAGCACCGTAAACGTCGAAAGGGGCAGGCCCGTCACCGGCGCTCCCCCACGGCCGCCAGCGGTTGCCCGGCGTACACGGTGTACGCCAGCAGCTCGCCGCGCACGATGGAGCCCGCGCCCACCACGCAGCCACGCCGCAGCACGGCACCGTCGAGCAGCACGCAGTTGGCGCCAATCCACACGTCGTCCTCAATCACGATGCCGCCCTTGCTGGGCAAGAACCCCTGCTCGCGGATCAGGCAGCTGCGGTCGGCATAGGCATGGTTCACCGGCGCAAAGGTGCAATTGGCGGCAATCGCCACATGGTTGCCGATGTGGATGCCGTTGCCGGTGTAGAGCACGCAACCCGCGTTGATGACCACATGCTCGCCCACCACCAGGTCGCCGCTGCCGCCCGCAGGCTTGACCTTGACGAAGCTGTCGATCACCGAGTGGGCGCCCACCACGATGCGTGTGCCGCGCACCGAGTCTTCGATGTCTGCGAGGTGCGAGACCTTGGCAGTGGGGTGCAGTTCGATCACCTAGAACACCTCAAGGCGCGGCACGGCCACCACCATCTGCGCGCCCCAGCTGCGCGTGTAGTCGAGTTGCTCGGCCACCTCGCTGCGCAGGTTCCAGGGCAGGATCAGGATGCGCTGCGGCTTGTGGGCGCGCAGGTGCGCCTCGCTCACCACGGGGAGGTGGCTGCCGGGCAGGTACTGGCCCTGCTTGGCGGGGTTCTTGTCCACGGCATAAGGCAGCAGATCGGGCCGCACACCCGCAAAGTTGAGCAGGGTGTTGCCCTTGGCGGCCGCCCCGTAGGCGCCCACAGTGATGCCATCGGCTTGGCATTGCAGCAAAAATGTGAGCAGCTCGCGCTTGACCCGTATGGCCTGGGCCTGGAAATCGCTGTAAAAACCTGCGCCCAGCATGCCCGCCGCTGCCTCGGTGGCCAGCAGTTGCTGCACGCGGACAGCGCCTTCCATCGTGGCCTGCGGATGGCCCACCGCGTCGGCGCGGGCGGCAAACACGCGCAGGCTGCCGCCGTGGGTGGGCAGCTCCTGCACATCGATCACCGCCAGGCCGTTGGCCGCAAAGATGCGCTGCACCGCCGTGAGCGACAAATAGGAATAGTGTTCGTGGTAAGCCGTATCGAACTGGCAGCCCTCCACCATGCGCAGCAGGTGCGGAAACTCGAAAGTGGCCACGCCGTGGGGCTTGAGCAGCCGCGTGAAGCCGCCCACAAAGTCGTTGATGTCGGGCACATGGGCCAGCACGTTGTTGGCGGCAATCAGGTCGGCCTGGCGACCGGCGGCGGCCAGCTCGTCGGCCAGCGCCACGCCAAAGAAGCGCTCCACCACCGCTATGCCTTTGGCGCGGGCTGCTGCCGCCGTGCTGGCGGTGGGCTCCACCCCGTAGCAGGGGATGCCAGCCGCCTGCACGTATTGCAGCAGGTAGCCGTCGTTCGACGCGACCTCGACCACGCGGCTGTCGGCGGTCAGCCCCAGGCGCTCGCGCATCGTCTCTACGTACGCCTTGGCATGGGCGAGCCACGACGAGGAGAACGAGCTGAAGTAGGCGTAGTCGTCGGTGAATAGCGCCTCGCGCCCGGCGTGGTCTTCGGTCTGCACCAGCCAGCAGGTTTCGCACACCAGCAGGCGCAGGGGGAACCAGGACTCGGGCGCGCGCAGCGCGGCCTCGCTGAGGTAGGCGTTGGACGGGGGCGCGCTGCCCAGGTCCAGAAACGGCAGTTGCAGCGGGCTGCCGCAGTGTCGGCACTTCACAGGCGCACTCCTTCAAATTCTTCCGCCATCCAGGGCTGCGCCGCATCGCGAGGCGAGAGCTGGCTTGCGGGCAGGGGCCAGGCGATAGCCAGGCGCGGATCGAGAGGGTTCAGGCCTGCTTCGGCCGCGGGTGCGTAGGCCGCAGAGTGGCAGTAGAGCAGCTCGGCATGGTCGGTGAGCGCCTGAAAACCGTGTGCAAAGCCGGGCGGGATGAGCAGCGCGCTGCCATTGTCGGCCGACAGATGCTCGGCATGCCAGTGCAGAAAAGTGGGCGAGCCCTGGCGCAGGTCCAAGGCCACGTCCCAGACCTCGCCGCGCAGGCAGCTCACGAGTTTCATCTCGGCGTGCGGCGGCTGTTGGTAGTGCATGCCGCGCACGGTGCCTTTCAGCGCCGTGTAGCTTTGGTTGATCTGGGCGATGGGGCTCGCCCAGCCAGCGCCCGCCAGTTCGTCGGCGCAAAACATGCGGGTAAAAAAGCCACGCTCATCCACCAGCGACTGGCGTTGCACGCGAAAGAGCCCCGCCAGCGGGAGCGGCGCCAGGGCGAGGCGACTCATGGGCGCGCCTCCCAGGCATCGATGTCTGCCAGGCACAGCGCGCGGGCGTCGGCGCCGCCGCGCTGCTGGCGGTACCAGTTCATGGTGCGGGCCACGGCCGTGCTCAGCGCCCAGTGGGGGGCCACGCCCAGCACCTGGCGGGCGTGCGCGGTTTCCAGCGCGAGCCAGCCAGCTTCGTGCGGGCCTTCGCTCTCGTTTTCATAGCTAGTAGCGCTTACTGGATATGCAGCAGATGCCAATTCGATGACATTTTTGACCGTGGCCGCCTCGTGCGGCAGCGGGCCAAAGTTGAAGGCCCCTGCCAGCGTGGGCGACTCCCACAGGCACTGGGCCAGACTCAGGTAAGCGGCCAGCGGCTCCAGCACATGCTGCCAGGGGCGCGTGGCCTGGGGGCGGCGGATGTGCAAGGTTGCGCCCTTTTCCCAGGCGCGCACGGCGTCGGGCAGCAGCCGGTCTTGCGCCCAGTCTCCGCCGCCAATCACATTGCCCGCGCGGGCGGTGGCCACGGCCACACCCTGTGCGGCCAAAAAGGAATCGCGGTAGCTGGCCGTGACCAACTCAGCGGCGGCCTTGCTGGCGCTGTAGGGGTCGTGCCCGCCCAGGGCGTCGTCCTCTCGATACGGGTAGGCCCATTCGCGGTTGCGGTAGACCTTGTCGGTGGTGACCACCACGGCCACGCGCACGCCCGCCAGTCCACGCAGGGCATCGAGCAGATGTGCCGTGCCCATGACGTTGGTGGAAAAGGTGTCGAGTGGCGCCGCGTAGCCGGGCCGCACCAACGCCTGCGCGGCCAAGTGCAAAACCACCTCGGGCCGGGCGGCGCGCACGCGCATGGCCAGTGCTTGGGGGCTGCGAATATCGCAAAAGTGGCTCTCGAAGCCCGGGCCCGCTTGGCCTAACTGGGCCAGGGTGAACAGGTTGGGCTCGGTGGCGGGCGGCAGCGCCACACCGGTGACCTGCGCGCCCAGGCGCTGCAGCCACAGGGCCAGCCACGCCCCCTTGAAGCCGGTGTGGCCGGTGAGCAACACGCGCTTGCCGCGCCAGAAGTCGGGATCAGGGCGCATCGTGGGTTACCAGCACTTCCACGGCGCGCGGCCCGATTGCCACAGGTCTTCGAGCAGGTTTTTCTCGCGCAGTGTGTCCATGGGCTGCCAAAAGCCCGTGTGCTCAAACGCGCGCAGCTGGCCGCTGGTGGCCAAGCGGGCCATGGGCTCCAGCTCCCAGCTGGTGGCGTCGCCGTCGATGAGGTTAATGACTTCAGGCTGAAGCACAAAAAAGCCGCCGTTGATCCACCCGCCGTCGCCACGCGGTTTTTCCTCAAACCCGGCCACGGTGTCGCCATCCCGCACCAAGGCACCGTAGCGGCCCGGGGGCTGCACGGCCGTCACCGTGGCCTGGCGGCCATGAGCCCGGTGGAAGGCAAACTGGGCCGTCATGTCAAGGTCGGCCACTCCGTCGCCATAAGTAAAGCAGAAGGGCTCGCCCGCGGGCAGGTATTCCTGCACCCGGCGCAGGCGACCGCCGGTCATGGTGCTTTCACCCGTGTCCACCAGCGTCACGCGCCAGGGCTCGGCATGGCGGTGGTGCACTTCCATGCGGTTGTTGGCCATGTCAAAGGTCACATCGGACATGTGCAGGAAGTAGTTGGCGAAATATTCCTTGATCACGTAGCCCCGGTAGCCCAGGCAGATGATGAAGTCGTTCACGCCATGGGCGGCGTACATCTTCATGATGTGCCAAAGGATGGGCCGCCCACCGATCTCGATCATGGGCTTGGGACGCAGGTGCGACTCTTCCGAGATACGGGTGCCCAGGCCGCCCGCCAGCAGTACAGCTTTCATGCCCGCAGCATAGTGCAGGCCCTACGGACCAAAAAGGTGCAGTCGCTGCAGAAACACCTTTCAAATGAGGCGTTTGCATGCGCTGCCTCCGGGCAGATAGTGGACGCGCCGCAAATATGCGCAACCCGCTTGATATCAATTTGATAGCACCAAAGACAATAAAGAAAAGCGCCTCACGGCGTTCTGACACAAAATTCTGAGCACAACCAGCCCGAAAGCCCACCAAGAGCCCTCTGCATCCGGTTGACCAGGGACGCGCCTACAGCCCCGTCAGTAACATCTCCAGTCGAGCCACCGGCACGAGCGGCCAGCAGTCATTCGCCCAAGAAACCCCCTGTTGACCGTTCTCTTGGGGCATTTCGCGTTCTGCAATCCGATACATTTACAGTAACCTTCGGTCACTCCGTGGACTGCAGCCCCACCAATGCAGTCATACCCCTGCCGCCGCCCTACACGTCTAAAGCATGTTTGTCATCATCGGTTACGTCGTCTGCCTCGGCTGCATCTTCGGTGTGTACATCGTGCACGGGGGCAATATCAGCGTGATTCTCAAGGCGCTGCCGTTCGAGATCATCACCATTCTGGGGGGGGCACTGGGTGCCTTCGTGGTGAACAACCAACCCAAGGTGATCAAGGCCACCATGGCTGCGCTGCCGATGGCGCTCAAAGGCTCCAAATACACCAAGGAGCGCTACATGGAGCTGATGGCCATGCTCTATGACATCCTTCAAAAGGCCCGCAAGGAGGGGCTGATGGCGATTGAAAAGGATGTCGAGGCGCCGCACGAGTCGGAAATTTTCAAGAAATACCCCACGGTGGGCAGTGACCACCATGTGATCGAGTTCACCACCGACTACTTGCGCATGATGGTGTCGGGCAACCTGAATTCCCACGAGATCGAAGCGCTCATGGACAGCGAGATCGACACCCACCACCAGGAAGCACACGCCCCGGTGGCCGCCCTGGCGCGCCTTGCAGGCGCCCTGCCCGCCTTCGGGATCGTGGCCGCCGTGCTGGGCGTGGTGAACACCATGGGCTCGGTGGGCCAGCCGCCCTCCGTGCTGGGCGGCATGATTGGCTCGGCGCTGGTAGGCACTTTCCTGGGGATTCTGCTGGCCTACGGCGTGGTGGAACCGCTGGGCGGACTCGTCGAGCAAAAGACCGAGGACGCCGCCAAGGAACTGCAGTGCATCAAGTCCACCCTGCTGGCCAGCATGCAGGGCTACAACCCTGCGACAGCGATCGAGTTTGGCCGCAAGGTGCTGTTCTCCAACGTCCGCCCCAGCTTCTCTGAGCTGGAAGGGCATGTGAAGGGCAAGAAGTAGCAGCAGCGAATGCAGTAGCCGCCCCCCAACGCCCCCGCCACCATGGCAGAAAAAAAACTACAACCCATCATCATCAAGCGCGTCAAGAAAGGCGGCCACGCGGTGCATGGTGGCGCCTGGAAGATCGCTTATGCCGACTTCGTGACGGCGATGATGGCGTTCTTCCTGCTGATGTGGCTGCTGGGATCCACCGCCAAGGGCGAATTGCAAGGCATTGCAGCGTATTTCGCCTCACCATTGAAAGTGGCGATGACAGGGGGCGACGGTTCGGGCAACAGCTCCAGCGTCATTCCAGGTGGCGGCAACGACTTGGCCAAGGTGCATGGCCAGGTGCGCCGCTCCGACGTGGAAGAAGCCAAACAGCGCCGCATGAGCATTGATGCGGCACGGGCCGAACGCGCAAAGCAGGATCAGGAACGCATCAAGGCCCTGGAGGCCAAGATCGATGCGCTGATCACCGAGAACCCGCGCCTGAATGAGTACAAGTCGCAGATCCGCATCGACATCACGCCCGACGGCCTGCAGATCCAGATCATTGACGACCAGAACCGCCCCATGTTCGACAGCGGCAGTGCGTTGGTAAAACCCTACATGCGCGACATCCTGCGCGAAATCGGCGCGGCCTTGGGTGGCGTCGAAAACCGCATCAGCCTCGCAGGCCACACCGACGCTGTACCTTATGGCAACAGCGAAAAGGGATACAGCAACTGGGAGCTGTCGGCAGACCGCGCCAACGCATCGCGAAGGGAGCTGGTCTCCGCAGGCATGCCAGACGCTAAACTGGGCCGTGTGGTGGGCTTGGCGGCCAGCGATCTGCTGGACCCCAAAAACCCACGGTCCCCCTCCAACCGGCGCATCACCATCACGGTGCTGACCCGAGAGGCCGAAGAACGACTCATGGGCAAAGGGATCCCCGAAATCACGTCCACAGAACTGCTGACTGAAAAGCGGGAAAATCCCCCCCCTGGCAGGTAACAGTTACGACTTGTCACCAAACCTGCTGCCCATGACAATGCCTACAGTAAATCTCGACTGAAAGGGTCCCAAGTGACCACAGCCCTTCGTTTTTTGATCGTTGACGACTTCTCCACCATGCGACGCATCGTTCGCAATCTGCTCAAAGAGAGCGGTTTTGCAGACGCTGATGAGGCCGAGGATGGTGTCGCCGCACTCAACAAGCTGCGCAACAGCAAGTTTGACTTCGTGGTGACCGACATCAACATGCCCAACATGAACGGCTTCCAGTTGCTGGCCGAGATCAAGAAGGACGACAAGCTCAAACACCTGCCCGTCCTGATGGTGACCGCCGAAGCCCGCAAGGAAGACATCGTTGCCGCTGCCCAGGGAGGCGCTGCAGGTTACATCGTCAAACCCTTCACCAAGGCAACCCTGGAAGAGAAGGTGACCTTGATTCTGAAGAAGATGGGGTTATGACACCATGGACGACACACCGGACAACAGCCAGCCTGCCGATGTTCACCACAAGATTGGTCTGCTGACGCGCCAGCTTCACGATTCGCTTAACGAGCTGGGATATGCCGACAAGCTGCGCGGCTCCATGGGCGAGTTGCCAGACGCTCAGAGCAGGCTTTCGTATATCGCCCGCCTGACCGGAGAAGCGGCCGAGAAGGTGCTCAACCGCGTCGAACAAGCCAAGGCTCAGCACGACTACATCGCGGCAGAAACGCGCCGGGTCGTCAATTCACTGGTGGCTGACCCGGTGGCTGCCGTGGCCAAGGGTGAGATCTTCAACTTCCTGACCGATGTGGAGCGCGTGACCAAAGAGGCGGACACGCACCTCACGGAAATAATGATGGCGCAGGATTTTCACGACCTCACTGGCCAGGTGATTGCGCGCGTGGTGAACCTGGCAGCCACGATCGAAGAGCAACTGGTACAGCTGCTGATCCAAACAGCCCCGACCAACGCGCAGGTGCCCGCCGAACCCGCCCGCCCAGCGCACCTGCAGGGCCCGGTGGTGGACCCGGAGAATACCCCCGACGTGGTTACCGACCAGTCCCAGGTGGACGATCTGCTGGCCAGCCTGGGCTTCTGATCCTCAAATTTTGGCTCATTTGGCTTCCAGCGCTTGTGTAATAAGCGCTGGAAGCTATTATTTTTGACGCTACAAGGTGATGCCACACGGTAGAGGGTGGGCCAGGTACCTCCACTGAAAACGCCGCGGTCCTCATGGAAAAGAGGGGGCTGCAGCCCCCTTATCAGCCTTTAGATTTTCAGGTCGCTCACGACAATGGCATGACACCAGCCGTCATGCCACCATGGAATCCAGCCAAGAAAAAAGCCTCCCCGCGTCAGAACGCAAGCTGCAAAAAGCGCGCGAAGACGGCCAAGGGGCACGCTCGCGCGACTTGTCGCACTTGGCCATCCTGGGGGCAGGGGCGGCGTGCTTGCTGCTGCTGGCGCCCCAGCTGATGGACCGCATGCAGTGGGCCATGAGCCAGCAGCTGGCGTTCAATGCAGCCACGGTGATGGCGCCGGGCACCATGCTCTCGCGGCTGCAGGACATGGTCATCGTGGGCTTGGTGGCCAGCACGGTGTTTGCCACGCTGACCAGCGCTGCTGCGCTGATCAGCGCCATTGGGGCGGGCGGCTGGATTCTCAGCGCCAAGCCCATCACACCGCAGTTCAACCGGCTCAACCCGATCTCCGGGCTGGCCAACCTGTTCTCCAAGCAACAGATGGCCAACGTGGCCAAGATGGTGCTGATGACCGCCATCCTGACCTACGTGGCCTGGAAGTTCCTGGGCAACAGCATCGAAACGGTCGCCATGCTGGTCCTGCAACCGTCGCCACTGGCCATTCGCCAAATCGCGGACTGGCTGACCTCGGGCATGAGCCTGTTGCTGCTGGTCGTGTTTCTGGCGGCTCTGGTCGATGTGCCTTTGCAGGCGTACTTCTTCAAGGAGCGACTGAAGATGTCGCACGAAGAAGTCAAGCAGGAGCACAAGGAATCAGACGGCAATCCCCATACCAAGGGCCGTATCCGCCAGAAGCAGCGCGAGATTGCCGACCGCGCCAGCGTGGGCGCTGTACCCAAGGCCGATTTTGTGGTGATGAACCCAACCCACTATGCGGTGGCCCTCAAGTACGACGAGAAGACCATGAGTGCGCCCCAGGTCATCTCGCGCGGCACCGATCTCATTGCCATGAAGATCCGCGACGTGGCCAAGGAACACAACGTGCCCGTGCTGCAGTCGCCCATGCTGGCCCGCGCGCTCTATGCACATGCCGAACTGGACCAGGCTATCCCCGCCACGCTCTACACCGCCGTGGCCCAGGTGCTGGCCTATGTGTACCGCCTCAAGGCTGCCCTGCGTGGCGAAGGCCGCATGCCCGACAGCCTGGTAGAGCCTTTCGTGCCGCCTGAACTCGATCCGCTGAACCGCACCACGGTGCAAGGTGCTGTCGTATGAATACCTCCGTAAAGTCTTTGCAGCAATGGGCGGGCACCAACGCCAGCGCCCTGCAGGGCCTGTCGGCACCGCTGCTGGTGGTGGCGATTCTGGCGCTGATGGTGCTGCCTATCCCGCCGTGGCTGCTGGATGCTTTTTTTACGATCAACATCGCCGTCGCGCTGATGGTGATGATGGTGGCGGCGTACATGCTGCGCCCGCTCGACTTCGCGGCTTTCCCTTCGGTGCTGCTGCTGACCACACTGATGCGCCTGTCGCTGAACGTCGCCTCCACGCGCGTGGTACTGCTCGAAGGCCACCAGGGCCCGGGCGCAGCGGGTGCAGTGATCGAGGCCTTCGGCCACTTCCTGATCGGTGGCAATTTCGCGGTCGGCCTGATCGTGTTTGCGATCCTCGTGGTGATCAACTTTGTGGTGATCACCAAAGGTGCAGAGCGCATTGCCGAAGTGTCGGCCCGCTTCACCCTGGACGCCATGCCCGGCAAGCAGATGGCGGTGGATGCCGACCTGAATGCCGGCCTGATCGACGAAAAAGAAGCCAAGCGCCGCCGTGCCGAAGTGGCAGAAGAAGCCAACTTCTTCGGCTCCATGGACGGCGCGTCCAAATTCGTGCGCGGCGACGCCGTCGCAGGCATCCTGATCCTGCTCATCAACATCATCGGTGGCTTCGCCATTGGTGTGTTGCAACACGACCTGTCGGCCAAGCAGGCCGCAGACAGCTACATCCTGCTGGCCATTGGCGATGCGCTGGTGGCACAGATTCCCGGCCTGCTGATTTCGGTGGCAGCCGCCATGGTGATCTCGCGCGTGGGCAAGGACCACGACATGGGCCGCCAGATCGTTCAGCAGCTGTTCATGTCGCCCCGCGTGCTGGGTGTGACGGCAGGCATCTTGATCCTGCTGGGTTTGATCCCCGGCATGCCGCATGTGGTGTTCCTGAC
>NZ_JADHVT010000023.1 GCF_016783915.1 Acidovorax sp. | reverse complement strand
ACGCGGGGGTCGATCACGGCGTAGAGGATGTCCACGACGAAGTTCACGATCACCACCATGGCGGCGAGCAGCATCACGCAGTTGCGCACCACGATCAGGTCGCGGTTGGAGATGGACTGGAAGATCAGGCGCCCGAGGCCGGGCAGGTAGAACACATTCTCGACCACGATGGTGCCTGCCAGCAGGTTGGCAAATTGCAGCCCCATCACCGTGACCACCGGAATCATGGCGTTGCGCAGCACATGGCCCCACAGCGCTGCGCGCTGCGTCAAGCCCTTGGCGCGAGCGGTGCGTACAAAGTCTTCACGCAGCACCTCCAGCACGGCCGAGCGGGTAATGCGCGCCAGGATGGCAGCCTGCACCACGGCCAGCGCAATCGCAGGCAGCAGCAGGGCCTTGAGGGCTTCAAGCGGGCTGCCACCAGCGTCTTCGGTCCAGCCCGTAAAGCCGCCGGCCGAGAACCACTGCAGCTTCACCGAGAACAGCAGGATCAGCAGGATCGCGAACCAGAAGTTGGGGATGGCAATGCCGATCTGGGCCAGGCCCATCACGCCCACGTCACCCAGCTTGTTGTGGCGTGCAGCAGCGTACACACCGGCGGCCAGCGCCAGCACCGTGGTGATCACCATGGCCATCAGGGCCAGCGGCACGGTGAGCGCCAGGCGCTCCAGCACCAGGTCGAGCACGGGCGAGCTGTAGGCGTAGCTGTCGCCCATGTTGCCCACCACCAGGCCGCTCACCCATTGCCAGTAGCGCAGGCTGGCGGGCTGGTCCAGCCCCAGCTTGGTGGCCAGAGCCGCCACCGCATCGGGAGAGGCATCGGGACCCATCAGAATCTGCGCGGCATTGCCCGGCAGGATTTCCAGCACCAGGAACACGACGATGGAGGCGCCAATCAACGTGGCCAGGAGGGTGACAAACCGCTTGAGAAAAAACAGGCCCATGGGTGGGGTGCGTTGGCAGGTGGGTCAGACGCAGGGGCGTCAAAATTAATGTGTATACACAGCATAACGGTAAAAACGTCCCCGTCAGCGGTGGTGGGTTGCAGTGTGGCACGCAAGGCACATGCCACCGGCGCGGGATAATACGGAGCATGAACTGCGCCGCTCGCTCCGTTGCCCCTGTTTTTGGCCCCGTGCACTGGGAGGCTGTATGGCGCTGATGATCACGGACGAGTGCATCAACTGCGATGTGTGCGAGCCCGAATGCCCCAACCAGGCCATCTACCTGGGGCAGGAGATCTACGAAATCGACCCGAACAAGTGCACGGAATGTGTGGGGCATTTCGACGAGCCCCAGTGTGTGCAGGTCTGCCCGGTGGCGTGTATTCCCGTGAACCCGCAGCACGTGGAAAGCCGCGAAACCCTGTGGCAGAAGTTCCAGCGGCTGCAGGCGTCCACGCCGACGTAATTTGAGCCCAATCGACCGCTCGCGCTAGTGGTTTATGTCTTGGGTGCTACTGAATATATAGCAATATCCACTGCGCAACGGCTGGACGGACTTGTGGCCCTTCAGTCCCCCACGGGCCGAGGGGGCTTGGGGCGGGGCGGTTTGGTGGTGTGGATGAGCAGCGTGGCCTTTTCCATGTCCCCCGCCAACAGAGCGGGGTAGGCCTTGAGCGAGTGGGCGATGCTGTCCTCGATCAGCGTGCGCTGGTCTGGCGACGGTTTCTTGAGCACCCAGTTGGCAACTTCGCTTTTGACGCCCGGATGGCCGATGCCGATGCGCAGGCGCCAGTAGTCGGGCGATCCCAGCTGTCCGTGGATGTCACGCAGGCCGTTGTGCCCGGCATGGCTGCCGCCGCGCTTGAGCTTGACCTGGCCCGGTGCAATGTCCAGTTCGTCGTGCACCACCAGGATTTCCTCGGGCAGGATCTTGAAAAAGCGCGCCAGCGAAGCCACCGACTTGCCCGAGAGGTTCATGAAGGTCTGCGGCTCCAGCAGCCACACGTTCTGGCCGTGCACCGTGGTGCGTGCCACCAGGCCGTGGTAACTGCGCTCGGGCACCAGCGTGGTCTTGAGTTCGCGCGCCAGGGCATCAATCCACCAGAAGCCGGCGTTGTGCCGCGTGTCCTCGTAGTCTGGCCCGGGGTTTCCCAGGCCTACAAACAGCTTGATCATGTGCGGGATTATCGGTGGCTGGGATGGGGGCAGGCCGTTGGGAATGCTGCGGCGCCTCTGAAGACGTGTTCAGGAAGTGGGCTGTGCAGTTCGCAAGATGCGCCGCACCAATGAAAACGGCCCACACGAGGTGGGCCGTTTTGTGGTCAACCCCGCAGGGTGGGTTGACCGGAGGAAGTGATCGAGGTCGTTGACCGGCGAATTACTTCTTGCCCTTGCCCTTGCCCTTGGCATCGGCAGCAGGAGCGGCTTCAGCAGGGGTCTCGACGACCACGACTGGAGGCACCACGGACACCAGCACGGGGTTGTTGTTCTGGCCACCACGGACCTTGGCCACCACGCCCTTGGGCAGCTTGATGTCCTTCAGGTGCAGGGAAGCACCCTTTTCCAGCTTGGACAGGTCCACAGCGATGAATTCGGGCAGGTCCGAAGGCATGCAGGTCACGTCCAGTTCGTTCACGATCGGGTTGACCATGCACTTGTCCACCTTGACGGCGTTGGACTCTTCTGCACCGCTGTAGTGCAGTGGCACCTTCAGGTGCAGCTTGGTCTTGTCGTCCACGCGCTGGAAGTCGATGTGCAGCACGAGTTGCTTGTAGGGGTGGTATTGCACGTCACGCAGCACGACCTTGGACGTGGCGCCAGCCACTTCCATGTCCAGCACGCTGGAGTGGAACGCTTCCTTCTTGAGGGCGTGCCACAGTGCGTTGTGGTCCACCTCGATCAGTTGTGGTTCGGTAGCACCACCGTACACGATGCCAGGCGTCTTGCCCGAATTACGCAGACGGCGGCTCGCACCCGTACCCTGCTTGGCGCGCTCAAAAGCGACGAAGTTCATAGTTAGCTCCTGAAAAGGGTAGACCGCGACCAGTCGTACCCCGATTAAAAAAGACCTGTGACGCCTTCATGGCGGCAGGCCTGCGCATTGCTCTCGAACAGACAAGCCTCCCGAAGGAGGCGTGCGTGCAATCCGACTGCAACGCTCCCGGGGGAGCGTGTCAGAACAGGTTGTCCTGGTCCGAGAACAGACTCATGACCGACTCACCCTTGGCAATGCGCTGGATCGTTTCGGCGATCAGCGGGGCCACGGAGAGTTGGCGAATCTTGGAACATCCCTTGGCGTTGTCGCTCAGCGGGATGGTATTGGTCACCACGACTTCATCGAGGGCTGTGCCCTTGGCGATGCGTTCGATGGCAGGACCCGAGAAAATGGGGTGTGTGCAGTAGGCGTAAACCTTCTTGGCGCCGCGCTCCTTGAGCACCTCGGCCGCCTTTACCAGTGTACCTGCGGTGTCGATCATGTCGTCCATGATCACGCAGTTGCGGCCTTCGATCTCGCCGATCACGTGCATCACTTCCGACACGTTGGCCTTGGGACGGCGCTTGTCGATGATGGCCAGATCACAGTTCAGTTGCTTGGCCAGGGCGCGTGCGCGCACCACGCCGCCCACGTCGGGGGAGACGACGATCAGGTCTTCGTAGTTCTTCTGGCGCAGGTCGCCCAGCAGCACCGGCGACGCATAGATGTTGTCCACGGGAATATCGAAGAAGCCCTGGATCTGGTCAGCGTGCAGGTCCATGGTCAGCACTCGGGCCACGCCCACGGCCTGCAGCATGTTGGCCACCACCTTGGCCGTGATGGGCACACGGGTAGAGCGGGGGCGGCGGTCCTGGCGGGCGTAACCGAAATAAGGAATCACGGCGCTGATCCGCTCAGCCGACGCGCGCTTGAGCGCATCGACCATGATCAGCAGTTCCATGAGGTTTTCGTTGGTGGGTGCGCAGGTGGACTGCACCACGAAAACATCACGTGCGCGCACGTTTTGTTTGATTTCGACGGTGACTTCACCGTCAGAAAAGCGACCCACATCGGCTGCACCGAGGGTGGTGCCGAGGTGTTGGGCAATTTCAGCTGCCATGCCAGGATTGGCATTGCCGGTGAAAACCATGAAGTCGGGGTGGTTGGCTTGCATGAGCGTCCCAGCAGTCTGAAAAAAAAGCCCGTACGCGGAAAGCGTTTGGCAGGGGAAGAAGGATTCGAACCTTCGCATGCCGGAATCAAAATCCGGTGCCTTAACCAGCTTGGCGACTCCCCTACACAGGTCAATTGCCGAGGGCAATCAACCTTAAATTTCTTCTGATGCCCAACCTGCCAGAGGATGAACCATCAGATTCTCACATGCCTTCACTTGCCAGCCCTCAGGGGCTCCGCTCAAGTCAACTGCGCGTGACATTTGCGCAAACACCGCACTGCCTGAGCCTGTCATTCTGCCTTTGAGGCCGCGATCTTTGAGCCATTCAATGGCTTGTAAAACACCGGGGCAAAGAGCCTGAGCAACTGGCTGCAAGTCGTTTCGACCGAAGTCAAAGTGTGCTGCAGCAAAGCCTAAGATTGTAGCACTATTTGAATCGCGTTTCAAAGTTGGTGACGAAAAAATTTCTTTTGTCTCCAAACCTGCTGCGGGCTTCACGATCACAAAGCTCGCTTGCGGTAGCTGGTGCGCTTTCTCAAGCGGCGTGATTGTCTCACCAATTCCCTCCACCCAAGCGTTGTGACCGCATAAAAAAAACGGGACGTCTGCGCCCAGCTGCAAACCGATCTTTGCCAATGCGGGTCTTGGCAGGTTAAGCCCCCACAGCCGGTTCAAAGCCAGCAGCGTGGTGGCGGCATCTGAAGAGCCGCCTCCCATGCCTGCCTGCGCCGGTACGCGCTTCAGAACGCCGATGTGAGCGCCCTCACTGCAGCCTGTCGCAGCTTGCAGTGCGCGTGCAGCGCGAACCGAGAGGTCCTCGTCTGGCAGTACGGTGGAGAGGTCTTCCCGCGAAATCAACCCATCTATCCGGCGTTCGAAGTGCAGGGTGTCGCACCAGTCAACGAGCATGAATACGGACTGCAGAAGATGGTAGCCATCTGCACGCCGCCCGGTGATGTGCAGAAAAAGATTGAGCTTGGCCGGGGCCGGCACGTCATACAAGGCTTGCATGGAGGCAGAAAAGTGAAGTGCGCTTTTTCGCAGTTTGAACTGAGCAGTCCTGTTGGCCGCAGCAGGTTGCAGTCCGTCAGGGGGTCAGTGCAATGCGCAGCGTCGCGGTGGGTTCAGGATCGCTGCGGCGTGCCGTCAGTCGTCCGTCGGCAATGCCCGAGAGGTCCGCGTTCCACCCCGTTGCACTGGCCTGGGTGCCCTTGAGCCAGCTGAACAAGGCGGTCACGGGAATGCGGGTGCCGGTCACGTCTTGGAGCAGCGTATCCAGCGAGTTCGATGTGCGCGTGTCTTGGCCGCTGAGCAGCTGCGCATGACCATCTTTCCAGTCGAGTTGCGCAATGCGATTGCCAAAGGGGCTGAGCAAAACGAGTCCGCCGGCCTGTGGGGTGCCACGCAGTTCAAACAAGGCAGAAAAAGACTGTGAGGCCTGTCCGTCGATCTGCAAGGCGATGCGCCCACTCCAGCTGTCTTCGTCCATGGGGGCTTTGGCCATTGGCTGCGCACAACCAGCGAGCCACAGCGCACACAACACCAGCCACCATGTCCATCGGTGAGGAAGAGTCCGTAGCCGACTGCTGGAAGCGGCGCTGAAAAAGCCCGGCATCAGAGGGTGGCTCCGAGGCGTTTCAGAGTCTCTTTGAGGGTGTCGTTGTCAGGGCTGGCGCGTTGCCCTTCTTTCCAGACGCGTGTCGCACCGTCCCTGTCGCCCATGCTCCAAAGCACCTCGCCCAGATGTGCGGCAATCTCCACATCGGGCCGTGCCTTGAAGGCCGCTTCGAGGTGCTTGCGGGCGTCTGCCTTGTTGCCCAGGCGAAACTCTACCCAACCTAGGCTGTCCATGATGAAAGGGTCGTTGGGGGCAAATTCCAATGCCTTCAGGATGAATCGTTTGGCCTCGTCCAGCCGCACTCCGCGGTCCGCCAGCGAATAGCCAAGGGCGTTGTAGGCGTGGTGGTACTCCGGCTGGCGCGCGATCACTTGGCGTAGCAGCTTTTCCATGGTGTCGGGCTGGCCCGCCTTTTCGGCCAGCATGGCTTGGTCGTAGACCAGCTCGGCATCGTCGGGAGCCAAAGCCACCAGTTCAACTTGCACCTTGTAGGCTTCCTGGTAGAGGCGCTGGTCGCGTAACAGCTGCACTTCGGCCATCAGCTTCATGCGTTGGCTGTCTGCTGAATTGCCAGGCAGGTTGCGCAACAAGGCCCGCGCCTGGGCGACCTTGCCCTGGCGTGCCAGCAGTGACGCGCGGCGCGTTTGCGCACCAAAGACTTCCTCTGCGTTGTCGATCCGTGCGAGCCAAGCTTCAGCGCCCGCAAAGTCTTTCTTTTTCTCGGCAATCTGTGCATAGAGCAGGTACGCTTGCGTGAGGCTCTTTTGCCGCAGGTCGGCGTCACCAGACGCAGATGCCAGTTCCATGAATCGCTGAAGCGATGCCTCTGCTGCGGGCAGCCGGTTGTCCTGGTACTGCAAGGTGGCGGCCACCAGCCAGGCTTCCGCCAGGTCAGGCTTTTCCTTGGTGACCGTCTCCAGCTGGCGACTGGCCTCCGGGTAGCGCTGCAGGCCCAGCAATACCCTGGCATACGCCATGCGCAGGTCCGGGATAGGTTGTTTGGACAGCGTTTGCGTTACGATGGGTTCCGCGTCCAGCAGACCTTCGTCCATCAGCTCCAGCGCCAGCCTTGCTGCGCTCTCGCTGGCGTTGTCCAGGCCCTGTGCCTTGCGCGCAGCGTCCAGCGCTCCCCCCTTGTCACTTGCCGCAAGCCTCAAGCGGCCCAGCGACACCCAGGCCTCGGGGCCGGTGGCAGGATTGGTCAGTTCGTTGACCAGTGCTTGTTCTACCACTTTGGCGGCCAGCGCTTTGTCGCTTGCACGTCCATATAGTTGCGGCAGAGATGCCAAGGCCGACGCCTTGGACCGGGGAGAGGCTTGCGCGAGTTCTTGGCGCAGCAATTCAGGCGTCTCGCCAATGCGATTCAGTGCGATCAGGATCTGCAGCACATACCGATTGGCCTCGCGCGACTGGGGCAAGGCTTCCTTCCAGGCTCTGGCTGCAGCCAGGGCGTATTCGCCTGATCGTGATTGCAGGGCAATGTCTGCAGCCCTTTGGTAGAGCTGCCCGTCAGCGCTTCGGCGCGCAGCTTCCAGCATGAACGCATAGCCTGCGCCCGGGTCCCCAGTTCGTGCACTGATCTCGCCCAGAAAGATTTCGTAGAACAGCTCTGCGTCCAATGCGGGGTTGGACTCTACCGGAGGGGGCTCGTTCGGGGGGCGGCTTTCGCCGGCGGGCCTTTGGGCCCAAGCTGAGTGGGCGGACGCCGCAATCACGGTGACCAATGCGACGGTACGAAAGCTGTGGAATAACACCATCGGGCCATAATAATCCATGCCTGTTAAGCCGTTGCCCGGTTGTTTGTATGCCTGAGTTGCCCGAAGTGGAAGTGACACGGCGCAGTTTTGCCGATGCAATCGCCGGAGCCTGTATCGAGGCAGTGGTGATGGGCAAGCCCCTGCGTTGGCCCCTGGGTTGTGACCCGCAGACGCTGGTGGGTCAACAGGTGGTCGGATTGCGTCGGCGGGGTAAATATCTGTTGCTCGATATGACCCAGGGCCTGCTGCTCCTGCATCTGGGTATGTCGGGGAGCCTGCGCTTTGCGTCCGGCATGCCTCAGGCAGGCGTTCATGACCATTTTGACCTTGTGACCGACAAGGGAACGCTGCGTCTTCACGACCCGCGCCGGTTTGGTGCCGTGGTCTATGCGCAGGCAGAAAATTCGCCGCTGGCGACTAAATTGCTGGGCGGATTGGGCATGGAGCCTTTGTCCGACGGGTTCTTGCTCCCGGATTTCCAGATAGGACTCAAGAAGAGCCGGATGCCCATCAAGCAGTTGCTTCTGGCGGGGCGCTTGGTAGTGGGAGTTGGAAATATCTACGCCTCTGAGGTGCTTTTTTTGGCTGGCATCCGTCCAACCACCGTTGCATCACGCATCGGTGCTGCGCGGGTGCACAAGCTGCACCAGGCCATTCGCTCGGTGCTGGCCCGAGCGGTTGAGATGGGCGGTAGTACGCTGCGTGATTTCTCCAATGCGGAGGGAATGGCAGGCCACTTCCAGACCGCCGCTAAGGTGTACGGCCGCGATGGCCAGCCTTGCCATGAATGCGGCACGACCATCGAGCTGATTCGCCAGGGGCAGAGAAGCACTTACTTCTGTCGCCAGTGCCAGCGGCCCTAGGCCCCATCTGATCGGCGGTTCATGACAGCCGGTGTACGGTCGATGCTATATTTTGTATATGCCTGCCTCGCGGGCCATCCATAGATCTCTGGGAGCAAAGTGGGACCTTCATTCAACGAACAGTTCGACCAGCATGGCGTCTGGCGACGGGAGTTCGCCCAGCAGCTCAAGCGGCTGGCCGATTGGATGGCCACGCACGACCTCATGGATGCAGCGGTGCAAGAGCGATTGCAGCGCCTGGAAGAGCAGGTCCGCAGCGACAAGGTCATGGTGGCGTTTGTGGCGGAGTTTTCGCGTGGAAAGTCAGAACTGATCAACGCGATCTTTTTTGCTGACTATGGCCGGCGCATCATGCCTGCCAGTGCGGGCCGCACGACCATGTGCCCCACCGAGCTGGGGTACGACGCGAATATTGCGCCCAGCTTGCGGCTATTGCCGATTGAGACCCGCCTTCAGATGCAGAGCCTGGCGGAGTGGAGGGTCAAGACCGACCGCTGGCAGGAGATCCCGCTGGATGTTGGCAACGCCGACCAGATTGCCAAAGCCCTTGAAAAAGTGGCCGAGGTTCGCAAGGTCAGTCTGGACAATGCGCGTGCGCTGGGTTTCTGGCATGACGATCTGATAGACGAAAACCCTGTGCCTGACGCGCAGGGCTTGGTGGAGGTGCCCATGTGGCGCCACGCCATCATCAATATCCCGCACCCGCTCCTGAAGCAGGGTTTGGTGATTCTGGATACGCCTGGCCTGAACGCAGTGGGAGCGGAGCCCGAGCTGACGGTCAACCTCATCCCCCAGGCGCACGCAGTGGTGTTCATCCTGAGCGCCGACACCGGCGTGACGCGCTCGGACCTGTCGATCTGGCGAGAGCACCTGGCCATTTCGCCCGAGAGCATGGAAGCGCGTTTGGTGGTGCTGAACAAGATCGACACCCTCTGGGATACGCTCAACACCGCCGAGCAAGTCCAAGCGCAGATGGACCGGCAGTGCGCGACATCGGCCGAGATGCTCGGCGTGTCCCTGGACCGTGTGGTGCCTGTATCTGCACAAAAAGGCCTGGTGGCCAAGATCACTGCGGATGACGTGTTGCTGGAAACCAGTGGACTGCCCGCACTGGAAGAGGCGCTTGCCAAAGGCATCATGGGCAGGCGACAGTCCATACTGCGTGCCGCGGTGGCGACAGGGGTGGCCAGCCTGCGCACAGAAACGTCGCGGGTGATCAATATCCGACGCCGCGACCTCGATGACCAGATGGCTGAGTTGCGCAGTCTGCGGGGCAAGAATGCATCGGTAATCGAATCCATGCGCCATCGCATTGAGCAGGAGCAGCGTGAATTCGACCTCAGTACCGCCAAGATTCAGGCGGTTCGTGCGGTTCATCTCAAGCTGTTGCGTGACGTCTTCCAACAGCTGGGCGCCAAGGCGCTCAAGGCTGAGCTGGCGGAACTGGCCCAGACGCTTCAGCAAAAGGGGCTCAAGCTGGGCGTGAAGAAAATATACGTCCAGACCTTTGACAAGCTGCGAGGCACCTTGGACAAGGCGCAAGCTTCTGGCACCGAGATTCAGGCCATGCTCAGCGGGACCTTCCGGCAGCTCAATGCCGAGTTCGGTTTTTCTTTGCAGGTGCCCTCGCCGCCACAACTGGAGCATTTTGCGCAAGACCTGCACCAGATCGAGCAGAGTCATTTGCAGTATCTGGGAATGGGAAATGCGCTCAAACTCGCACAGCCAGAGTTTGCCGAGCGTCTGGTGCGCGCTCTGGCCATGCGTTTGCGAACGGTGTATGAGTCGGCTGCCAACGATCTGGAACTATGGAGCAAATCAGCCACCGCACAATTGGACGCGCAGCTGCGAGAGCGACGCCGGAGCTTTGCTCGTCGCATGGAGGCGGTAGACCGCATCCAACAGGCTGCCAGCGGGTTGGTAGAACGGATCTCGGAGATCGAGGCTGGAGAGGAAGAGCTTGGACAGCTGGAGCGCAAGCTCCATGAGCTGACGTCCAAGTTGGTGACTCTGCCAGGGGCTGCACCGGTGTTGACCGACGCGCATCCGGTTCCAGCATGAGTGGTAAGACCCGGGAGGATGTGGCCGAGCTCGTGGTCGCCTGGCAGGCTACCCATGGCCGCAACCATTTGCCATGGCAACAAACCCGCGACCCTTATCGGGTTTGGCTGTCGGAGATCATGCTGCAGCAAACCCAGGTCACCACGGTGCTGGACTACTACGCGCGCTTTCTGGACAGGTTTCCTGATGTCGGCGCCCTGGCTGCTGCGCCCCAGGACGGGGTCTTGGGGCTGTGGAGTGGCTTGGGCTACTACAGCCGCGCACGCAATCTCCACCGTTGTGCACAGCAGATCATGGCGGACCATGGCGGGGCCTTTCCGCGAACGGCGGCGGTATTGGCGTCCTTGCCGGGCATTGGGCGCTCGACTGCGGGGGCCATTGCAGCGTTCTGTTTTTCCGAGCGTGTGCCCATTCTGGACGCCAATGTGCGCCGGGTGCTGACGCGCCTGCTGGGCTTTGATCGTGATCTCGCTTCTGCCAAGAACGAGCGCCTGCTGTGGGACCACGCGGACGCGTTGTTGCCAGTGCGTGATCTTGAAGCGGCGATGCCCCGCTATACCCAGGGCTTGATGGACCTAGGGGCGTCTCTGTGTACGCCTCGTACTCCACAATGCTCAGATTGCCCGTTGATGGCCCATTGCGTGGCTTTCAAGGAGGGTGATCCCGAACGCTATCCGGTCAGAACCCGCAAACTGGCACGCCGGGCTGAATCATGGCAGTTGGTGATCGTGCGTGATGTGCAAAGCCGTATCTGGCTGCAACGCCGCCCGCCCACCGGGATTTGGGCGGGAATGCACTGCGTGCCCGTGTTTGCTGACCTTGAGTCCCGAGATGCATTTGTGAGGGGTTTGGGGAGCCCAGCGCAGTGCGTGCAGCAAGAGTTGCAGTCCTTTGTGCATGTGCTGACGCATCGGGATCTGCACCTTCACCCCCTGTTGGTACAGACCGATGGGGTTGTGCCCCCTGTGGAAGATGGAGAGTGGCTGGGGCCAGACCAATGGTCCTCGGTCGGGTTGCCGGCGCCCATTCGCAAGTTGCTGGACAGCACGCAATCGACACTTTGGTGACCGCAAATTGCGCGCTCCCTAGGTCTCGGCCCTTTTGTTTCGCCAGTGCCGAAATTTCGTTACCAGCACCCCATGTGGGTTGGCTCACAGAGCCCATTCATGAAAGCCATGGTCAGCGCCCATCCAGTTCACGGTGCCGTTTCAGCGCAGTCCATCGGTCACTGAAAGCCTGCGCCAGTTTCTCTACCAGATAGACAGAGCGGTGTTGCCCGCCGGTGCACCCGATGGCTACTGTGACGTAGCTCCGATGATTGCGGTCCAGCATTTCCAGCCAGTGCGCCAGGAATTGCTCAATGTGGGCCCGCATCAGGCCCACGTCGGGCTGGATGTCCAGAAAGTCGGCTACGGGCTGGTCCAGTCCGGTGAGGTCCTTGAGCGCAGCCTCGTAGTGCGGGTTGGGCAGCATGCGTACATCGAAGACATAGTCAGCATCCATGGGAATACCGCGTTTGAAGGCAAATGACTGGAACACCAAGGTCAATTGCCCTTGCGCAGTAGACATCAGACCCTTGACGTAGCTTTGCAGCTGGGAGGCGCGAATGGTACTGGTGTCGATCACATGCGACTGCTCGCGCAGTTCAGCCAGTAATTCGCGCTCCAGCTCAATGATCTGTACCAGCGCCCTGCGTCCTTGCTGAAGATCGTCGTGCGACAGGGGGTGGCGGCGTCGCGTTTCGGAGAAACGCCGCACCAGCGTGTCAATCGTTGCATCCAAAAAAAGCGATTTAACGGCTACGCCCTGGCTGCGCAAGCGGCTCAATTCTTGAGGCACTTGATGCAAAGAGGTGGCGCTGCGAACATCCACCGCAATGGCCACGCGATTGCCATGGTGCTTGTGTTCGAGCGCTACGAACGCCGGCAGAAGCTCAGGCGGCAGGTTGTCCACGCAGTAGTAGCCAGCATCTTCCAGGGCGTGCAAGGCGACTGATTTGCCAGACCCCGACATGCCCGTGATGAGGACGATTTCAAGGGCCATCAGCGTTTCCTAGTGGGGGTAGAGGTATCAAGAGGTGTGGTACGTGCCACGGCCAACATCGGAGCGACAGTGCCCAGCATTTCGCGCGCGTGCGCTAGCGTCGTCTCGGTGGCGCGCTCACCACTCAGCATGCGGGCGATCTCCGCAACGCGCTCGTCCTGCTGCACGACCAGCACGGTGCTGGTCGTGCCTCTGGCGCTTTTGTTTTTTGCCACCTTGAGGTGGTGGTGCGCACATGCCGCCACTTGAGGCAGGTGGGTCACAGCAAGCACCTGGCGGTCGCGTCCTAGCTGTTGCATCAATCGTCCCACGGTTTCGGCGACTGCTCCGCCCACGCCGGAGTCCACCTCGTCAAAAATGAGTGTGGGGGCTGAGCCCAATTCACTGGTTGTGACTGCGATAGCCAGCGAAATGCGAGACAACTCCCCGCCGGATGCGACTTTGCCGACCGGCTTTGGGGTCATGCCAGGATGCCCTGCCACCAAAAACACGACATCATCGATTCCGTCGGGAGAGGGCTCCGACGCCTTGGTTACCGACACCTCAAATTTGCCGCCTTCCATCCCAAGGCCCTGCATGGCCTGAGAGATGAACACGGAAAGCTTTGGTGCTGCTTTGGCGCGAGCCAGAGACAGCGCGCGCGCCGCCGTCTGGTATGCCTTGGCGCTGACTGATTCGTTGGCTTGCAGTCTTTCCAAATCGGTGGCTGCATCAAGTTGGCGCATGGATGCTTTCCAGTCCTTGAGCAGAGCGGGAAGTTCAGCAGGGGGGCGTTTGTATCGGCGAGCCAGTCCCATCCATAGGGACATGCGCTCGTCCAGTTCTGCCAAACGTTGCGGGTCGATGTCCGCATGGCGCAAATAGGTGTGCAGTGAATGCACCACATCTGTGGCCTGTGCCAGACTCGATGCCAGAATATCGGCCAGATTGGCAAACTCTGGCTCAATGTGTTCTTGCACCTGCAGCAGCGCATGTGCGCGGGTTAGCGCAGAGACCGCTCCCGCGTCGTCTTCTTGCAAAGCCTGAAGCGCCCCATGCGCCCCGTCCAGCAACGCCTGCGCGTGAGACAGGCGCTTGTGTTGCGCATCGAGGTCCTCCCACTCCAAGTCGCCCGGCGCAAGTTTGTCCACTTCGCTGATTTGCCACTGCAGGCGTTCGCGCTCTTGCTGAAGTGTTGCCTGTGCTGCGCGTGCCTGTTGCAATACCTTGAGGTCAGCGCGCCATTGCGCCCAACGCGATGCTGTATCGCGGGTACTCACACCGGCAAAAGCGTCCAGCAATCCGCGCACCGACTCTGGACGGGTCAGGCTTTGCCATGCGTGCTGACCGTGGATGTCGAGAAGCATCTCGCCCAATGCGCGCAATTGTGAAGCTGTCGCAGGTGTGCCATTGATCCAAGCGCGACTCTTGCCCTGCGTGTCTACCGTACGGCGCAATAGCAGCCAGTCATCGGTTTCAAACCCTGCTTCTTCTAGCCATGGGCGCGCATGTGCGGGGCAGTCGAATTCCGCGCAAATGTCGGTCTTGCTGCATCCTTCTCGTACTACCCCTGCATCTGCGCGTGCCCCCAGTGCCAATTGCAACGCATCGATCAGGATGGATTTCCCCGCCCCGGTTTCACCGGTCAATACGGTAAAGCCACTGCGCAAATCAAGTTCCAGCGTTTGGACGATCACAAAATCCCGCAGAGTTATCCGCCGCAGTGCCATGGTCAGGAGCCTCCTTCGTTCCAGCGCAGCTTCTTGCGCAATGTCGCGAAGTAGTTCCAGCCTTGGGGGTGTAGAAATCGCACGCGGTGCTCAGACCTTTTGACGAGGATACGATCGCCATGCAGCAAGGACGCGAGTGACTGCATGTCGAAGTTCGCGCTGACATCGCGCCCGCTCACCACTTCGACGGCCACTTCTGTCGCATCGGAGAGCACGATGGGGCGGTTGGACAGCGTATGCGGCGCGATAGGAACCAACACCCAGCCCGGGATCGACGGATGAAGCATGGGGCCTCCTGCGGACAGTGAATATGCCGTTGAGCCAGTGGGGGATGCAATGATGAGGCCGTCGGCCCTTTGATTGGCCACGAACTGCCCACCGACTTCAACGCGCAACTCCACCATGCCCGAGGTTGCTCCACGGTTGACCACCACATCGTTCATGGCCAAGGCTTCAAACACCACACGCTCGTCGCGAACGACGGTTGCATGCATCAGCGGTCGTTGGTCTTCTTCGTAGGCACCTCGCAGCATCGGTGGTAAGGTGGTCTGATAGGTGTCGAAGGGAATGTCGGTGATGAATCCGAGCCGGCCCTGGTTGATTCCGATCAACGGCGTTCCAAAACGAGCTAAGCGGCGGCCAATGCCTAGCATCGTTCCATCTCCCCCCACCACCAGCCCCAGATCGCACCGCGCACCGATCTGGTCTACATTCAAAGATGGGTAGTGTGTCAATCCGGTGTTGCTGGCGGTTTCTGCTTCCAGCACCACCTCACATCCCTGACGCTCCAAGAAATGCGCAATGTCTTCCAAAGCCCGGCGAGAGCCATCGCCGGGGGCGCCTGCAGCTGAAGTCTGGTACTTGCCTATAAGTGCGACATGGCGGAAATTGGACGTCATCGCGAAATTACATCATTAAACAGATGTGAGTTTCGCGACGCGCTTCATCATCCGCGTCTTGCATGCGCTTTCTCGCTCTGATTCCAGAGCGGCTACCACGATCCAGGTTTTCACATCCTCGCCCAGCTCGTCTGCGAGTGCTCCTGCTATCGCTGGGCTGATGTGGCCCCTTTGTCTCGCGTTATGAAGCGCGTTCCTGTTGAGGTTCAGCTTTTCGTGCCAGTACTGCGCTGGTTGCATCGATAGGGCTTGTTCCAATAGGGTCATTGTTGACAGCATTTTTCGCTCCTTTGAGGGTGCTTTTTTCCAGTGGGAAGTCGCGTTGCAGTTGGTCAATGTCTGGGATGTTGGCGTATCGGATGACGCGGTATCCAGCGCTCGTTAGTAGGGTGTCTCTCGCAGCGTCTTCTTCTGTTTTCTTCTTGTGCGAATCGTCGTCTAGTTCAATAACCGCTTGCACTTGCAGGGACTTGTCGCACACAACGAAGTCTGCAATTTTTCTGTCAAAGCTGTTTCGTGTAGCTCTTGATTTCGCGGTTAGCAAAGCTCCGAATGAAACCTGCGCCAGAATTTTTGATTCTGGTAAAGAGGTTGAGAGCCGGTTGTACATGGCCTCTTCGCGCTGTGTGAGAAGGCGTTTCCTTTTTGGTGGTTCGCGCCCTTCACCGTCGCTGCGGTCGGCGGCGCTGTTTTTCTTCAACGCAGCAATCACGATTGCTGCAATCACCACCAAGACGACCACAAATATCAAGGTTTTCATGTTTCAAGCGTTGTAATTTTGCAATCACCATGATTGCAGTCTTGCAATCATGGTGATGGCGAGTCTATTCTCCTGCCTGCAATCAATGTGGTTGCAATAGCCGGAGCCGCCATGCCTTCTACTTCGCCCGTTCGCACACCCCCAGCCACCAAAGGCGCTGCACGCGCTGTGGCGGCTCCTGCAGCGCCTGCGCTGGGGGTGTGCACCCTCAAGGGCCAATCAGGCGCCGGGATGCTCAACACATGGAGCATCCTTCGCGCTGGCAATGAATGCGGCTGGGTCGGCTTTCTCGCCTCCGGCGAAAGCCCACGGCAACGCGCCCAGTCCAAGACCATTCATTGCAACCTGTACGGCGTCGCCTGCACGTTTGCTGCCCCAGGGTGGGCACCACGCATGGCCGACTACATGGACGAACACCGCGCCCTGGTCACGCGCTGCGATCTGGCCTTGGACTTCTTCGACGGCATCAGCGGTGGCATGGACCGTGTTGCCAGTGACTACGACGCCGGAGCCATGGACCACTACGGTCATCGGCCCGATCACAACTGCGTGGGCGCATGGCGTGCTGGTGGTGTGGGTCGTTCCTTCTACTTCGGCAGCAAGGCCGCTGGCAAGCAAACCAACGTGTATGACAAGGGCGTCCAGCTCTACGGCAAACAGGACGCCACCGGCTGGCAGCGCATCGAGTTGCGCTATGGAAACCAAAAGCGACTGCTGCCCACCGACATTCTCCGCAGGCCCGCCGACTTCTTCTCAGGTGGGCATTTCGGATGCTCATTCGCGCCCTGAACATCGACGGAAATTCACCAACTTCAACTGAGGAAAATTGACATGCAAAAAACCTTTAATCGCTCGCTCGTCGCCGTCGGTTTGCTGATCGGTGCTGCTGCTGCAAATGCCGCAGCCGTGCCCATGCACTGTCTCCGCAGGGCTCTTGGTACTCCAGCGATGCGCCGTATATGCCAGCTGCTAGTGCGCAGGCTTACGGGTCCAAAGATGCCTTGTGTGCAGCTATTGCCGCTGCCATGGGTGGCTCCAATCCATCGCGCACTTACACCCCACGATCTGGTGGTATTACTTGCTTGATTGACAGCTATTCAGCCACCTCGGGCGCGTATGTCACCTCAAATGCATACAACGCTAGCAATCGCGGCGACTCCTGCCCCGAAGGTTCTACCGCCACTGGTGCCACCTGCACTTGCACCGCTCCACTCATTGAAAAAGACGGCCAGTGCAAGCCGCCTTCTTGCCCTGCGGGCCAGCATGAAGAGGGCGGCGCATGTGTTCCCGACAACTGCAAGCCCAACGAAACCCGCGTGAATGGCGTTTGCGTTCCTGAGCCTCCTTGCCCCGCTGGTCAAACCCGTGTCAACGGTGTGTGCAAAAACAATGGTTGCGAACCCGGGAAGTCAGTCGGAGACCGTATCACCAAGGGCGATAACACTACTTACACCTGTGAGGACGGTTGCACTGTAAAGACCAATCCATCTATCTGTATCAAGTTTGGCGACACGCAGGAGTGCACCGGCACCGGTCGCCAAACTGGCGGGACCTGCACGCCAGGGGATGGCGGTGGCGGCTCTACCCCAGGTACTGGAGGTAATGGCGACACTGGCGGTACTGGCACCGGTGGAACTGGTACTGGGGGCACAGGCACCGGGGGCACAGGCACCGGGGGCACAGGTACAGGCGGCACAGGTACAGGCGGCACTGGCACGGGCGGCACTGGCACGGGCGGCACTGGCACGGGCGGTACTGGAACGGGTGGCGGCGGCACAGGTACTGGTGGCACAGGTACGGGCGGAACTGGCACCGGTGGCACTGGCACTGGGGGTACTGGAACCGGCGACGGTGGTACAGGTACAGGCGGAACTGGCACAGGCGGAACTGGCACCGGTGGTACTGGCACAGGTACTGGTACACCGGTCCCTAACTATCCGAAGCCCAAGCCTGTCCCCCCCACACCCGAAGGCACATGCCCCCCCGGCATGCATAAAAGCGGGTCTTGGTGCATCAACGACCCTGTGCCACCTGATGGCGACGGTAAATGCCCCCCTGATGCCGTCAAGGTCGGCAGTACCTGCGTGTATCCCCAGCCCGGTGGCGCTGGCACTGGCACAGGTGGCGGCGGTACTGGCTCCGGTGATGGCGACGGCGAAAAGGGCGGCTTTGGCGGCTCCTGCATGTCCGGCTTTGCCTGTGAAGGTGACGCTATCCAGTGCGCCATTGCCAGAGAGCAGTACGCCCGCAACTGCAAACTGTTCGACGACAAAAGCGCTGAGTCTGACCTGTACAACGCTAACAAGGGCAAGACCGGCAATCAGACCGGCGACTTACCCGGCAATGAAACCATCCGCCTGAGCGGTCGCATCGACACATCGGACCCGCTCGGCGGTGGTGGCTGCATCGGAGATCTGAGCATCACCGTGTGGGGCCAGGGCGTTTCCTTGCCACTGTCCAACCTCTGTCAGCACCTCGCCATGCTCGGCAATATCTTGGTCGCCGTGTCCATGCTCATGGCCGCCCGCATCGTCACAAGGGGATAGCACATGCCCATTTTTATCGCTGCCATCGGCGGCATGTTGATCAATCTCGTTGGCACCCTCGCGGGCCGTATCCTGATCGCCTTGGGCATCAGCGTAGTGACCTACACCGGCGTCTCTTCGTCCCTCGACTGGATGAAGGCCGGGGCACTGACCGCGCTCGGTGGCCTGCCCGCTGAAATGATTGGCCTGATTGGCTTCATGAAGGTAGGTGTTTGCATCAGCATCATCACCAGCGCTATCGCTGCCCGCGCCATCGTCAGCGGCATCAGCGGCGACAGCTTCAAGAAGTGGGTGATGAAATGATCTATCTGACCACCGGGGCGAACGGCGCAGGAAAAACGCTCATCACCCTGCGCGATGTGCGCGCCCAGCAGCTCAAGGAAAACCGCCCGGTTTACTATCACGGCTTCGACATGGACGACGCCAAGGCCGCTGAATTCGGCTGGCAAAAGTTCGACCCCAAGAAGTGGCAAGACCTGCCTGATGGCTCCATCTGCGTGATGGACGAATGCCAAAATGAATTCCCGCTTAGGCGCTCCGGTAGCGATGTTCCCGACTACGTGCAGGCCATCGCCCAGCATCGCCGCCGCCGTGGTTTTGACTTCTGGATGATCTGCCCGCATCCCTCCCTGATCGATGTTTTTGTGCGTCGGCTGATCGACAAGCCTTCATGGCATCGCCACCTCAAGCGCGCTTTCGGTGCCGACGTGGTTAGCGGCCTTTCGGCGGGCTGGCATTGATAAGGTTGTGCAAGAAAAGCGCTCGGCTGTTAAGCAGCGCCCTGAGCTCGAAAAACTCTTGACCGTCTTGGTCAAGGGCGACGTTTTGGTGGTCTACAAATTGGACCGCCTTGCTCGGTCTGTGTCTCACTTCGTCAAGGTCTTTGAGTACCTGAAATCGAAGGGCGTCGGCTTCCGTTCTTTGACGGAGTCAATCGAGACCGACACGGCACATGGCCGCATGTTCCTGCACCTGCTGTCTGCCTTCGCTGAGTTTGAACGCGAATTGATCAGGGAGAGGTGCTTAGCTGGTCAGCGTGCTGCAAGGGCTGCAGGCAAGACCTGGGGCCGAAAGCGTGCCTTGTCTGATGACGATGTAGCCCAGGCTGCAGCCTGTTGGCGATCTGGTTGGTATGACCAGCGGACCCTTGCGGATATGCTGGGGGTGTCCATAAGTAGCCTACGCGACCACATCCACCGCCATGAAGGGCGGGGCCGCTGGGCCAAAACACGATTACAAAAGTAAAATCATTCCATGCTCGATGACCGTGCCAAGTTGTTGCTCAAAGCCCTGGTCGAGCGTTACATCGCTGATGGGCAGCCTGTAGGGTCGCGTACCCTTTCCCGTGCGTCCGGGTTGGATTTGTCGCCTGCCACGATACGAAACGTGATGGCGGACCTGGAAGAGCTAGGGCTGATCGCGAGTCCACATACCTCAGCAGGCCGTATCCCTACCGCGCGTGGATACCGATTGTTTGTGGACACCATGTTGACGGTGCAGCGAGAGTCTGTCATGCCGCCGCAGCTGGCACCTGAACAGCCTCAAAAGGTCATCGCCAACGCTGCGCAGCTGTTGTCCAACCTCTCCCAATTCGTTGGAGTGGTGATGGCACCTCGGCGTACCTCGGTATTTCGTCACATTGAGTTTCTGCGACTCTCTGAAAAGCGGTTTCTGGTCATCATCGTGTCCCCGGAGGGCGATGTTCAGAATCGTGTGATCTTTACCGAGGTGGACCACTCCCAGTCACAGCTGGTGGAGGCTTCCAACTTTCTGAACGCCCACTACGCGGGACTTGCGATGGAGCAGGTACGGGAACGCTTGAAGTCCGAGGTCGATGTGTTGCGCGGAGAGATCGCATCGCTCATGCAGGCGGCGGTCAACGTGGGTTCGGAGGCGCTGTCCGAGGCGCAGGATGAGGTGGTGATTTCCGGGGAGCGCAACCTGCTGTCGGTCAGCGACTTCTCCAGTGACATGGGCAATTTGCGCAGGGCTTTCGACTTGTTCGAGCAGAAGACTCAGATTCTCCGGCTCCTGGATATTTCCAGCCAAGCGGAGGGAGTGCGCATCTACATCGGTGGAGAGAGCCAGGTTGTACCATTTGAAGAGCTGTCGATCGTGAGCTCCCCGTACGAGGTCGATGGCAAGGTGGTAGGAACATTGGGAGTGATAGGTCCTACGCGCATGCCATACGACCGCATGATCCAGATTGTGGACATCACCTCCAAGCTGGTATCCAACGCGCTCAGCCACCGCAAGTAAGCCCCTACAATACGGCGCTTGCCACGTTGTATAGCGCTGTAGCATGGCCTGGGGGCGTTAGCTCAGTTGGTTAGAGCAGAGGACTCATAATCCTTTGGTCGTTGGTTCAAGTCCAACACGCCCTACCACCCTTGCTCGCAGGGTGGATGTATCAGCAAACGATGTGTTTTGTGATCCAAATCGCTCAGTTTGTTTTTGTAGCCTTCATCGTGCATTACAATCTCGGCTTGCGTTGAATTGACTGTCTGTTTGCATAGCCTGATTCAGGAAAGCAATCAGAAAGAAAGCAAATTTCAGGGGTTGCCAAGAAATCATGCTATAATTCAAAGCTTAGCGGCTGTAGCTCAGCTGGATAGAGTACTTGGCTACGAACCAAGGGGTCGTGGGTTCGATTCCTGCCAGCCGCACCAATGTTTAAAGCCTGCAATCGCGAGATTGCAGGCTTTTTCATTTGTCCAGGCGTATTGCGCCGATTGGAGAGTTCTGGCGATGAGCAAGGCTTTTACCAAGGAAACTGACGGTGCCGATGATGACGAGGGTTTGGCATTGCCTCCTTTGCCGCCGGGTGGCAAAAACTACATCACCCCGTCCGGGTATGCGCATCTGAGGGCGGAGCTGTTGGATCTCATCGACAACGAGCGGCCCAAGATCGTGGATGTGGTTCACTGGGCTGCCAGCAATGGGGATCGGTCTGAGAACGGTGACTATCTTTACGGCAAGAAGCGCTTGCGCGAGATTGATGGGCGTATCCGTTTTTTGACCAAGCGGCTGGAGATCGCCGAAGTGGTGGACCCCAGTTTGCACGCGGGTAGCGAACAGGTCTTTTTTGGGGCTACCGTCACCTACTCAGACGACGAGGATGGTGAGCGCACGATCACCATCATGGGCATCGACGAGGCGGACAGTCGTATGGGGCAGGTCAGCTGGATTTCACCCGTTGCACGGGCGCTGCTGAAGTCGCGCGTTGGGGATGAGGTGCAGCTACCAACACCAGGCGGTGTGCGCCACCTTGAGGTGTTGGAGGTGCAGTACCCACCCCGTAGTGTCGTCTCGTAGCGATTGCAAACAGGCAGTGCTCCTGCGCACCACTTTCCGCGACCTGAGCGGGCTTGGTGTACTGCTGCGCCAGTGCGTCAGGGTTGTGGTGTGATTCTGGCCGCGCGCAGCACAGCCTGGGTGCGGCGCAGGTTGCGCAGTGCAAGCTCCAGGTGGGATTGGTCGCGTACTGCCACTATGAAGCGCAAGTCCGTGGTGTCCAAGGCCGCTTCATCATCCATATCCACATGGGTGATGTCGGCCTCTGAATTGGCAAGCTCTGCTGCTACCCGTGCCAGCACCCCTTTGCCGTTGTTTACGGTAACAACCACGCCCGTTTCGAACATGCGGGTGGGCTCATCCGACCAATCGACAGCGATGAACCGCTCGCTGTCTTTGTGTTGCAGACGCTTGGCGACACTGCAATGTGCGTTGTGCACCACCAGTCCCTCGCCACGGCCCAGATAACCGACGATGCTGTCGCCCGGCACTGGGCGACAGCAGGCGGCATACTGCACGGAAGCATTCTCGCTACCGTCCAGGGTCACAGCGCCTTGCGACAGGGTTTCGTGCGATGTGTAGCGCTCGCGGGTCATGAGCAGGGCATCCGGGCGGTGTCCATGCTCAGACATCAGCACCATGAGGCGCTTGGCTACGATGCTGGCAATGCGCTTGCCCAAACCCAGGTCTGTCATCAGCTCGCTGCGCGTGCGGTTGCCAGTAAACCGCAATAGTTTGTCCCACAGCGGTTGCGTCTCTGCGTTTACTGGAGGCAACTGCTCCAAGCCTTCGGCGCGAATGGCCTGGGTCAACAGCTTTTCTCCCAGCCCCTCAGATTCAGTATGAGCCAAGGTTTTGAGGTAGTGGCGGATCTTGGACCGTGCACGGCCCGTGCGCACAAAGCCAAGCCACGCGGGGTTGGGTGTGGAGATAGGGTCGGTGATGATCTCCACCACATCCCCATTCTTGAGTTCGGTGCGCAGCGGGATCTGCTCGTTGTTGATCTTGGCGGCCGTGGTGCGGTCGCCCACATTGCTGTGAATGGCGTAGGCAAAGTCCACCACGGTGGCGCCGCGAGGCAGTGCCATGATCTGGCTTTTGGGTGTGAAGACGTAGACGGCATCGGGAAACAGGTCCACCTTGACGTGGTCCCAGAACTCCGCCGCATCCCGCGTTTCGTTCTGTATGTCCAGCAAGGATTGCAGCCACTTGGTTCCGAGGCGCTCGGCTGCAGTGCCTTCCCCGTCCTGGGCCTTGTACAACCAGTGTGCCGCCACGCCCGCTTCGGCAATCACGTGCATCTCGTCGGTGCGCATCTGGAACTCAATGTTCACGCCCGAGGGCCCTACCAGGGTGGTGTGCAGAGACTGGTAGCCGTTGAGTTTGGCAATGGCAATGTGGTCCTTGAACTTGCCAGGTACCGGCTTGTACATCTGGTGCAGTACACCCAAGGCGGTATAGCAATCGGTCACTGTCGGCACGATGACTCGGAAGCCGTAGATGTCCGTCACCTGGGCAAAGCTCAGGTGCTTGAGGTCCATCTTCTGATAGATGGCATACAGCGTTTTCTCGCGGCCAGCCAGGCGCACCTTCATGCCGATCTTGGAGAAGGCCGCATCCACTTCGGTCTGCACTTTTTGAACCAGATCGCGTCGGCGGTTCCTGGATTTGTTGACGGCCTTCGCCAAGGTGGCGTAGCGCCAGGGGTGCAGGTGTCTGAAGGCCAGATCCTGCAGTTCACGATAGGTCTGGTTCAGGCCCAGGCGGTGGGCGATGGGGGCATAAATTTCCAGCGTCTCGGACGAGATGCGGCCCCATTTGCTACGCGGCATGTCTGACAGCGTGCGCATGTTGTGCGTGCGGTCGGCCAGCTTGATGAGGATGACGCGCACATCACGCGCCATGGCCAGCAGCATTTTGCGAAACGATTCAGCCTGGTTCTCTTCGCGGGTGTTGAACTGCAGCTTGTCCAGCTTGGTGAGGCCGTCTACCAGTTCGGCCACCGGGGCGCCAAACCGGTCGATCAGGTCGGCCTTGGTCACGCCGCAGTCTTCCATGGCGTCGTGTAGCAGCGCGGCCATTAGCGCCTGGGCATCGAGCTTCCACGCCGCGCACTGTGCGGCCACTGCAATAGGGTGGGTGATGTAGGGCTCACCGCTGTTGCGCAGTTGCCCCAGGTGGGCTTCGTCGGCAAAACGGTACGCCTGGCGCACCTGCTCGATGCTGACGGGGTCCAGGTAGTCCAGGCTGTCGGTCAGCGCCGCGAAGCTGGCCGCAGCCGCATTGGCGGCCGCAGCGGCTGCCGAGAAATTGCCTGCCGGAGATGGTTCACCCGGCCGGGGCTGCGTTGCAGAAGGTGAATTGAGCACCGCGTTCATGCCTTAAATGTAGCGCGGGACTGCGCCAGAGGACTTTCGGGCAAAAAAAAGCACCGCTGGCGCGGTGCTTTTGGGTGGGCATTGCCCCGCAGAACGTTCAACCGGGAACCTTCTTGAGCATCTCCAGGCCCACTTTGCCTTCGGCGATTTCACGCAGGGCGGTCACAGCAGGCTTGTTGCGGCTTTCGATGCGGGGGGCGTGCCCTTGGCTGAGCATGCGGGCACGGTACGTGGCGGCCAGTACGAGCTGGAAGCGGTTGGGGATCTTTTCCAGACAGTCTTCTACGGTGATGCGTGCCATCGGTTACTCCGGGGATTCAGGTGATATTGAGCGACTGGAAGGTGTCAGCACGGGCGCGGCGCTGGGCGGCGTACTTGAGTCGCTGGGCGTGAACTACGGCTTTCAGGTCGAAAAGCGCGCGCTCAAACAACTCGTTAATTATAACGAAGTCGAATTTGCTGACCTGGGCCATCTCGATGGCGGCATTTTTGAGGCGTACTTCGATGACATCCGCAGAGTCTTCGCCCCGCCGCTCCAGCCGCGATCGCAGTTCTTCCCAGCTGGGCGGGAGGATGAAAACCAGCACCGCATTGGCAAATGCCTGCTTGATCTGCAGTGCGCCCTGGAAGTCTATTTCCAGAATCACATCCGAGCCCTGTGCAATGCGTTCTTCGATGGCCTTCTTGGAGGTGCCGTAGCGGTTGCCGTGCACATGGGCCCATTCGACAAACGCGTTGCCTTGCACCATGGCGTCAAACTCGGACTCCGACGCGAAGAAGTACTCGCGGCCATGCTTTTCCTGGCCGCGGGGCGCACGGGTGGTGTGCGAGATGGAGGGGTGGACATGCGAGTCCAGCTCCAGCAAGGCCTTGACCAGGCTGGACTTGCCGGCCCCACTGGGGGCTGCCACAACGATGAGATTTCCTGGATAGTCCATGGTTGATGTGCGCCAGGCGCTATCAAAAAATGAGTGTTATTCGATATTTTGCACTTGCTCTCGCATCTGCTCGATCAGCACCTTCATGTCCACGCTGATGCGGGTGAGGTCGAGAGCGGCAGACTTGGAGCCCAGCGTGTTGGCTTCGCGGTGCAGCTCCTGGATCAGGAAATCCAGGCGTTTGCCCACTTCGCCACCCTTTTTGAGCAGGCGCTCGATTTCGTCCAGGTGCGAGTCCAGCCGCGTGATCTCTTCTGCCACGTCGATGCGGATGGCAAACGCCGTGGCCTCGGTCAAGGCGCGGTCACGCGCAGCTTCGGGCAGGGTGGCGCCATCGGTGAGGGCCATGGCCTCTTTCCAGCGTTCCATGAAGCGCAGGCGTTGCTGCTCTACCAGCAGCGGAACCATGGGTACGGCTTGTTCGGCCAAGGCCCGCAGCTGCTTGACACGGTCCAGCAGCATGGTCGCCAAGCGCTTCCCCTCGCGCTCGCGGGCTGCCAGCAAGGCGGTCAGCGCTTCCTCGGCCAGGGCGGGGATCGCGTCGCTCCAGTCCTCGGTGCCAGAGTGCGCGTTGGCGCACAGACGCAGCGCGTCAGCCACGGTGAGGGGGGCGGCTGCGGGCAGCCACGCCTTGATGGAGTCTTGCAACGAATTGAGACGCTGCAACAGCCGCGCGGGCGGGTCTTGCAGGCTGTTGCTATCGTCGGTATCTAGGGCGGCTCGCACTTCGACCTTGCCGCGTTTCAGGCGCGCTGTGAGCAGGCTGCGCAGCGTGGGCTCCATGGCGCGCAGCTCGTCAGGCAGGCGAAACGACAGGTCCAGAAAGCGGCTGTTGACGGATCGGATTTCCAGTCCCAGCCGGCGCGTCTGGGGGGCGCGGGCGTCGGTTTCAGCGCCAGTGGCAGATGCGCCATGCTGTGCGCTGGCGTATCCGGTCATGCTGTAAACTGGCATTGGACTTTTTGATGGTTGCTTGCGATCCGGCGATTATCCGGGTTCCGCCTTACCCCCGAATCATCTTCGCAAAATATGTCAAAAATCAAACCGGCCCCCTTGCCGCCCGATACCGCAATTGGCGGTTACCGTGTGGTGCGCCGGTTGTCCTCCGGTGGTTTTGGTGTGGTCTATCTGGCCCTCGACGCCGAAGGCCAGCAGGTGGCCATCAAGGAGTACCTTCCTTCGTCCCTGGCGACCCGCGCTCCTGGTGAGTTGCTTCCGAAGGTGCCGCCCGAAAAGCTCTCGCTGTACCGCCTGGGGCTCAAGAGCTTCTTTGAAGAGGGCCGCTCGCTGGCCCAGATCTCGCACGCCTCCGTGGTGAGCGTGCTCAATTTCTTCCGCGAGAACGAAACCGTTTACATGGTGATGAACTACCTGGAGGGCGCGACCCTGCAGGACTTCATCATCACCGCCCGCGACCTCAAGACACAGAAGGTGTTCCGCGAGTCCACCATCCGCTCGTTGTTCGACGAAGTGCTGCGCGGCCTGCGCATCGTGCACCAGCACAAGATGCTGCACCTGGACATCAAGCCCGCCAACATCTTCATCACCGACGACAACAAGGCCGTGATGATCGACTTCGGCGCGGCGCGCGAGGTGCTGAGCAAGGAAGGCAACTTCATCCGCCCCATGTACACCCCCGGCTTTGCTGCGCCCGAGATGTACCGGCGCGATTCGCAGATGGGGCCGTGGACCGACATTTATGCCATCGGCGCCTGCATTTACGCCTGCATGCAGGGCTTTCCGCCGAACGAGGCGCCGCAGCGCGTGGACAAGGACCGCCTGTCGCTCGCCCTGACCAAGTTGCGTGGCGTGTATTCCGACAACCTGATCGAGGTGGTGGAGTGGTGCATGGCGCTTGACCCGCTGTCCCGCCCCCAGTCGGTGTTTGCCTTGCAGAAAGAGCTCAGCCGCGAGGGTGAGCGCCGCTACACCAAGCTCACGGTGGCCGAGAAGATGCGGCTGCAATTGGACACTCTGGTGTCTGACACCAAGAAAAATGTGCAGAAGGTGGGTGAAGCCACCGGTATCGGAGCCAAGCCCAAATGAGCCAGACGCACGCGATGCGGGTTCGGGCGAGGTACATGTCCACGGATGGCGCCCGGGTGCATCCTTGTTTGCGTGAGTCCTTATGAAGTTCTCGGTATTCCAGATCAGCCGCCGTGGCGGCCGCGAGAAGAACGAAGACCGCATGGGCTATTGCTACACGCGCGAATCGGGCCTGTTTGTATTGGCCGACGGCATGGGTGGCCACCCTGAAGGTGAAGTGGCCGCGCAGATCGCGCTGCAGACCATCTCGGCGCTGTTCCAGCGCCAGGCCAAACCCCAGCTCAAGGATGTGCAGGAGTTTCTGTCCGGCGCGTTGCTCGCGGCACACCACCAGATCCTGCGCTACGCCACAGAGAAAGGCATGCTCGACACACCGCGCACCACCTTGGTCGCGGCGGTGTTGCAGGCCGGTACCGCCACCTGGATCCATTGCGGAGACTCGCGCCTGTACATGGTGCGCGATGGCGATCTGCTGACCCGTACGCGGGACCACTCGTACATGGAGCTGCGCAACACGCCGCCCCCTGGTCTGGACAAGATCAACCGCAACGTGCTGTTCACCTGCCTGGGTTCGCCCACCAAGCCCATTTACGACATCACCGGCCCTGTGTACCTGGAGCAGGGCGACCGCATTCTGTTGTGCTCAGACGGCCTGTGGGGCACGCTCAGCGACGAAGACATCGCCAAGCAGTTGGGCCGCAACACCGTGTCGCACGCTGTGCCCGAGCTGGTGGAAGATGCCCTTCGCAAAGCGGGGGACAGCAGTGACAACGTGACCGTGGTGGCTCTGGAGTGGGAGACGCCAGATGCGTTCGAGTCCACCCAGGGGGTGTCCACTGACAGCATCAGCGACGACGTGTTTGCGTCCACCATCCAGGCGGGCCCACTCGATGGGCTGGTGGATGACCTGGACGATGCGGCCATCGAGCGGTCGATCGCTGAAATCAACGAAGCCATCCGTCGCTCTGCTGCCCGCAAGGCCTGAACTGCTATCGGCGCTGTGGGTTGCATCCAGGCTCCCTCCATGCGAATGTATGGAACCAGGTTTTTTCGCCTTCCATCGCCCACCTCATGACGCAGGTGGGCGACCCGCTCCATACAGAGAATCACATGACCACCTTCATCCGCACCGGCAACCGCGCCGTCAACCAACTGCGCCCTGTGCGCATCACGCGCCACTACACCATGCACGCCGAAGGCTCGGTGCTGATCGAGTTTGGCAACACCAAGGTGCTCTGCACCGCCTCGGTGGAAGAGCGTGTGCCCCCGCACAAGCGCGGTAGCGGCGAGGGCTGGGTCACGGCGGAATACGGCATGCTGCCGCGCGCCACCCACACCCGCAGCGACCGCGAGGCCGCACGGGGTAAGCAGACCGGCCGCACGCAGGAGATCCAGCGCCTCATCGGCCGCAGCCTGCGCGCCGTGTTTGACCTCAAGCTGTTGGGCGAGCGCACCATACAGCTCGACTGCGACGTGATCCAGGCCGATGGTGGCACGCGCACGGCTGCCATCACCGGCGCCTGGGTCGCGGCCCAGGATGCGGTCAACCAGCTGCTGGCCAGCGGCAAGATCGCCCAGTCGCCCCTGCTGCAGCCCGTAGCAGCCATTTCGGTGGGCATCGTGCAGGGCACGCCGCTGCTGGACCTGGAATATGTGGAGGACGTGGATTGCGACACCGACATGAACGTCGTGATGACGGGCGCAGGCCACTATGTGGAGGTGCAGGGCACAGCCGAAGGCGTGGCCTTTACCCGCGCCGAGATGGACCAACTGCTGGGGCTGGCCGAACAGGGCATCGCCCAGCTGGTGCAGCTGCAGCAGCAAGCCCTGCAAAATACTCCTTAATTGATAGCTGCTTGCGCATATTTCACTAGCGCTTGCGGCCATTTTGACCATGAAAATTGTTTTGGCATCCAATAACCGCGGCAAACTGGCCGAGTTGCAGGCCATGTTTGCGCCCCTGGGCGTGGAGCTGGTGCGGCAGGCCGACCTGGGTGTGGGTGAGGCCGAGGAGCCTTTCCGCACCTTTGTCGAAAACGCCCTGGCCAAGGCACGGTTTGCATCCGAACACACGGGCCTGCCCGCATTGGCCGACGATGCCGGCATGTGTGTGGACGCTTTTGGCGGCCTGCCGGGCGTGGACACCGCGTATTACTGCACCCAGTTCGGCTACGAGAAAAGCGACGACAACAACGTGCGCGCCCTGCTGGAGCAACTGCAAGGTGTGGCCAACCGCCGCGCCGCCATGGTCAGCACCCTGGTCGCCGTGCGCAGCCCGCAAGACCCGGAGCCGCTGATTGCCGTGGGCCGCGTGGTGGGCGAGATCACCACCGAGCCCCGTGGCAGCAACGGCTTTGGCTTCGACCCCGTGATGTTCATCCCCGAGTTCGGCAAGACCTTTGCCGAGCTGCCCGTCGAGGTGAAAAACGCCCACAGCCACCGGGGCCGATCGGCCGCACAGATGCTGGCACTGATGCGCGAACGCTGGTTGTAGAAGGGCGCTGACCGTGGTTCATATTCCGATCACGCCACAGGCCGAGGCCGAACCTGCCGTGGTGCGCGACATCCAGCACTACATGCGCCCGGGCCTGTTGCAGCTGCCCAGCCTGCCGCCCCTGTCTCTGTACGTGCACCTGCCCTGGTGCCTCAAGAAATGCCCGTACTGCGACTTCAACTCGCACGAATTTCGCGCGGGTGGTTCCGGTGGCGAGGTGCCCGAGCAGCGCTACATCGATGCCCTGATGGCCGACCTGGAGGCCGCGCTGCCCTTGGTCTGGGGGCGGTCCGTGCACAGCATCTTCATTGGCGGCGGCACGCCCAGCCTGTTTTCGCCGGCAGCCATCGACCGGCTGATCGGCGACATCCGCGCCCGTCTGCGGCTGGAGCCAGATTGCGAGATCACGATGGAGGCCAACCCCGGTACGTTCGAGAAAGACCGTTTTCGCGCCTTCCGCGCGGCGGGTGTCACGCGCCTGTCGGTGGGGGTGCAGAGCTTTAACGACCAGCACCTGAAGGCCCTGGGCCGCGTGCATGACCGTGCCCAGGCGATGGCGGCGGTGGAGGAGGCCGCTGCGTCCTTCGACACCTTCAATCTCGACATCATGTACGCCCTGCCGGGCCAGACGCTGCCAGAGCTGGAGCAGGACCTGCGAACGGCGCTGGCCTTCAAGCCGCCGCACATCTCCATCTACCACCTCACCATCGAGCCCAATACCTACTTCGCCAAGTTCCCCCCGGCCATCCCCGAGGACGACCAGGCCTACGCGATGCTTGACCGGATCACGGAGATGACGGGGCAGGCGGGTATGGCGCGGTACGAGATTTCTGCGTATGCGCAGCCGGGCCACCAGTGTTTTCACAACACCAACTACTGGCAGTTTGGCGACTACCTGGGCATCGGCGCGGGTGCGCACAGCAAGCTGAGCTTTGCGCACCGCGTGGTGCGGCAGGTGCGCTTTCGGGACCCCGCGCGCTACATGGACAACGCCCTGGCAGGCCATGCCGTGGCGCAGGACGACGAGGTGCGCCGCGCCGATCTGCCGTTTGAGTACATGCTCAACGCCCTGCGCCTGCGCGAAGGCTTTGCGCTGCAGGACTTCATGGCCCGCACAGGCCTGCCGTTGACCGCCATCGCCAAGGGCCTGGAGGCTGCCGAGCGCAAGGGCCTGATCGAGCGCGACATGGCGCGTGTACGGCCTACCGAGCGGGGCTTCGACTTTCTGAGCGATCTGCAGGAGCTGTTCCTGGCGGACTGACGGAGGCCCCGTCAAAGCCGGTTTACGATCTCCCGGGGGATTGTTGGCAGGCCCCCAGACCAGTCAGCAGCCGGGGGCAAGCTCAGCCACACTTTGCCGCAAGGATGCGGCCATTGCCGTCTACCTCCAGGTTCAGCCGCTGGGTGTCGTATTCCTTGGTGATGATTTGCCCTGGGCGCAGGATGCGCGCCGTCTGCGCGCCCGAGCGCTGCCGTGCAGACTCCACGATCGATGCCGTGCTGTTTTGTCCCACTGCAAACTGCGCGGGCTGGGCATTGCACATGCCTCCAGGCGCCGCGCCTGTCGGTGCCGTGCTGGCGGGTGGTGCGGGTGTTTGTCCGTAACCCGCACACCCAGTCACAGCTGCTCCCAGGGCCAGGCAACAGGCGACGGCAAAAGGGGTGGTTTTTTTCATCATGCGGCTCGCTCCGGGGTACAAAACACCCACCATAACGGAACGCAGGCGAAACAGTGTGCCGGTCACGCTACGGATCAGTTTCCAGCCGTAACGATGACGGGGCCTGGCATCCGCGCTGGTCTCGGTTGACTCTTGACTTGCATCAAGATTTTGTGGTGCTGGCACAACATAAACCGCTGCCTTCAACTTGTCCGTGGCCCTCAGACGGTTTGCTGTAAGTACGGTTCCGCACAATGAAGCGACCGGTGCTGTGCGTCGGCGTTGGCAGACCCCTTGCCACCTGGGCCAGTGTGTTGCACGGGCTTGTGCTGACAGTGCCGTATCCAACCTCCTGACCATGCCTGACGCTTCTCGCCTCCGCCTCATCCGTGCCCTGGGTGACACCCTGGATGGTTTGGACGTGGCGCTGTGCGCGTTTGACGACAGCGACCGCACGGTGGCCTGGAACAGGACCTTCTTCAAGTTCTTCCCGGAGCACGAGGGGCATGTGTACGAGGGCGAGCCCTACGAAGCCAACCTGCGCCGCTTTTATAACCAGCGGCTCGATGCCCAGGAGCTGCCCAACATCGAGCGCTACATCACCGCCGGGGTCGAGCGCCACCGGGCGCAGACCCGCCCCTACAGCTTCGATCACCGGGGGCTGCGCGTGCACGTGTCGTCGTTGCCCATTGAAGGCGTGGGGCGGGTGCGCGTGTGGCGTGCCGAGGCGCTGCCGCTGCAGAGCGCGCAAGCCACGCTCGCTACGCCGGCCGAGGCCGACATCCATGAGCCCGGCTACCTGCGCAGTCCGCTGTTTGAAAGCGCCGAACTGTTTGACCGCATTCCCGATGGGCTGATGATCTGCGCCGAAGATCAGCGCATCCAATGGGTCAACCAGCCCTTTATGCAGATGTATAGCCTGTCGGACCGTACGGCTGCCGCGGGTAAAGCGTTCGACGAGGTGTACCGCCACGCCTGGTCCGTCGAAGGTCAGGGAGATATGGCGCCTTTTTACAACGGCCTGTCGATCTTGCAGGAGCACATGCGTTTTGCGGGGGCGCCGTTTGAGGTGCCCTTGCCCCGCAGCCGCTGGAGCCGCGTCATCGCCAAACAGGGCAGCGACGGCACGGTGTTCTATGCCCATGTGGACATCACCGAACTCAAGCGCCAGCAGCGCTTGCTGGCCCAGGCGGAACGCAGCGCCCGCGACAGCGAGGCGCAATTGCGCGAGAAATCCATCTTGCTCGAAGCCACGCTGGAAAACATGGACCAGGGCGTGGCCAAGATCAGTGCCGCCGGTGTCGTCGAGCTGTGCAACCGCCGTGCACTGGAGCTGCTGGAGCTGCCCGCCGAGCTGATGGCGTCCAAACCCACACTGATGAATGTGCTGGCCTACCTGCGCGCTCGCGGTGAGTTCAAGGGTGCCTCCCAAGACATCCAGGACATGCTGCTGCACAGCAACGGTGGAGTCGATCAGCTGCAGGTGTACGACCGCCCCCGGCCCGACGGACGCATCCTGGAGGTCCAGACCGTACCCATCAAAGGCGGGGGAGCGCTGCGCACCTTTACCGACGTCACCCAGCGCAAGCAGGCCGAGCAGCAGATCCGCCACGTCGCAGAGCACGACGGCCTGACGGGCTTGGTGAACCGCACGGCCTTTTTGCAAGCGTTACAGTCCGCTGCCACCGATGTGCACCGCCTGGGCCGTGGCTTTGCCGTGTTGTATGTGGACCTGGATGGTTTCAAACCCATCAACGACCGCTACGGCCACGCGGTGGGCGACCAGTTGCTGGTATGGGTGGCGCGGCAACTGACGCAGGCTGCGCGCGAGGACGACGTGGTGGCGCGGCTGGGCGGTGATGAGTTTGCGTTATTGCAACGTGGGGTGTCCGACCGCGAAAGCGCCTACCGCCTGGCCGATCGCCTGGTGCAGGCGCTGGGGCAGCCCACCGAGATCGAGGCGCACGCCCTGCAAATCGGCGCGTCCGTCGGTATCGTCCTGTCGCCCGGCGACGGAACCGAGGCCGAAGAACTCCTGCGCAAGGCCGATTCCGCGATGTACCTGGCCAAGGCCACGGGGCGGGGCTGCGCAAGGATTTACGGAACGTGAACGTTGGGCTGCCCGGGCGCTTAACCCACGATCCCTTTCTGCTGCTGATCGACGGAGCTTGGAGGAATCGGTTCTGTCCTACATGCCCACATTGGTCACCGTCCTAACATTGACCTGTCGATCCCCTCGACATCCCTCCCGCTTGCATCGTGCAAGTGTTAAGCCCGCAACCTGCGGGCTTTTTTTTGTCCGCCCTTCGGCATCACCACGGGGGTGAAAAAAGCGACTGCGTCGTAGGTCTTTTGCCGGGCGGCAAAGCCCCGGAGCCCATCTGTTGGCACCATTGCGGAATGGGTGATGTCGTCATCACCCAGCCATCCCAGCGCGCTACATCACAAGAATGATTCAGTACAAACCCGGCACGCAATTTCTCTACAAAGGCAGAACGGTGAGCGTGGACTACGTCATCATCAAACGCACCGGTCTGTGGATTCGGTTGGCGCACAGCGAAGAGGTATGCCGCCCTGAAGATTTGACCCCCATCGCACCGCAGGGAGCGGGACTGACGAGGTGAAAGAAAGGCCACACGCAGAGCACAGGCCCGGCGTGGCACCCCACCGGGAGGTCTACTTGAGCTGCTGGGACAACCACAACAGCCCCCAAACGATCGCCACCAGCTGAACCAGGTTGACGAAGAGCGCCGCAGAATGCACGCGGCGAAAGTGGTGAATCGCTCCGTCGCTACTCGCCTCGATCTGTGCACCGAGCTGCTGCATGGCTTGCAACAAGTGCTTGCGCAGCAGCGAGACGATGCAGGCATTGACCGCCACGCCGATGGCAATGGGGTACCTGCCCCAAAGCGCATAACTGACAAACGCCCCCAGTGACGCCCAGAACGCGGCGCGGTAGTACACGTTGAAAAACCCCCGAACGAACCGCGCGTCCAGTGGGGTGTCGTGTTTCAGCGTAAGAAGCGGCAGACCGCCCATCAAGAAGTAGGCGGTGGTGACCAGCAGGGCCACCGTGAAAAAGAACGATGCGTAGAGGGCCGAGGACAACATCTTTCTCTCCTCGACATGGCTAGTCACTTCAGGCCGCAGGCCCACACCCAATTTCTCCATCCTGCCGATGGATGCGGCAAGGTTCAGCCAAACACAGTCTAGGGGGCAGACGTTTTCTCGTAAATCGGGCGAGAGGTAGCTGGCCTCATCATGCAGTGCGCCCAAGACATCAAAGACCTAATGGTCAAGCTCACGCGGTACATGGCATACGTGAGGTTGTATACCCATCTACGATGGTCCGGGTACTCGCATTCGCAAGACCGAGAGTGCAAAGATCGCCGATTGCACCCCACAGTCACTCCACTTACATCTGCTCTGGCGTCACCGCTTGGAGCTGTACAGAGGGATTCCCCGATAGAGGGCTTTGCAGCCGCCTCTGCATACAAGCGCGGCTTTCAAGTCGGTACAGACGACACTGCAGCAAACTTCCTATTGCTCAACAAGTGCAACTACCGCTACGTTTTTTGGCCCTGTGACAGCGAGAATAGAAGCAAGGGAGCGTCGATCGAGTAGAGCGGCGAGCGCATTGACGAGCTGCGCTGTCATCGTGAGGCCATGTCTCACCTTGACCCGGTGCATGTTAACAAGATGCACCTGAGCCCAGACATCCGGGGGATCTCGCGGCCCTGTGCCGACAAACGTCTACGAAAGAACGAAGTCAAAAATGACAACAAGTGTTTGGTTTAGATCGTCCATCGCGGCGGCCTTAGCAGCAGGTTTCACAAGCGCAATCGCCGCGCCGCTATCAGACCTCAGTGCTGGTCAAACCGGCCGCATTGAGTTCACATCCTCCACCCCGGACCACCGCTGGGCACTGATCCGTGGCCGGTTGGGTACTGAAGTCACGGTCTACGGCGATCTGTTGATGCCAACTCAAGCGAGCAGCGGAAAGGTACCAGCAGTGGTGTTCTCGCATGGCAGTGAGGGCGTGAGTAGCCTGTACTTCGATGTGTGGGCCAAAGCGTTGAACAACGCAGGGTATGCCGTGTTCGTGGTGGACAGCTTCAAACCTCGTGGCGAGGACCGAGTGACCGGCCCCACAAAGCAATTGACTTGGAACACGGTGGCCAACACCACTGATGCCCTATATGCGCTCAAGCTGCTGGCAACCCATCCCCAGATCGACAGCAGCCGTATCTTCCACATGGGTTGGTCACGTGGCGGGCAGGCTTTGCTGGATGCGGCATGGCCGACCTACCAGCAGCATGTGATTCCCGCCAACTTGAAATGGGCCGGCAGCGTGGCGATCTACCCCGGCTGCAACATGCGTTACCGGGTGGATCACCACAGCAAGTTACCCGCACCAATATTTATGGTGCTGGGTGAGAAGGATGACATGACCTTGCCCAAGCCGTGCATGGAATTGGCAGATGAGTACGCCGCAGCAGGTAATCCGGTGAGCTACAAGATTTATCCGGGTGCCACGCACGTCTTTGACCGGCTCAACCAGCCATGGAGGAAGTACAACGAGGGCAACTTCAATCTCTGTTCCATGGACGTGCGAATGCCCTATGGCACGAATGACCGCAGCTGGGGGCCAGCTCAAGACAAGTATTCAGGAAAGACCTTTACGGACAACGCCGAATGGAACGCCTACGTACCAAAGTGCAGGCAGACGTCCTGGGTCACGGTGGAAAGTAACGAGAAGGCCCGAGAGCGGGCCGTAAAAGACGTTCTGGCGTTTCTGAAAGGCATCCAATGAAGCGCGCCGCCCAGCTTTCCCTGTGTCTGTTGACTGGTGCTGCGTTGGCCTTCTGCGCAAGCGTAATGGCTCAGATCACTCCAGTGGCCGATGGCGGTGCAGCCGCGCCGGATGAATGGCTGCTGGCCAAGACTGGCCCGCGCTGGTTCCAGATCACGCAGCCCAGCCCCAACCCGAGCACGCTCAATACCCGCGCACCATCGGCCGGAGAAAAGGCCCTCGTGGATCGTGCGCGTGCCCTGGTCGGCCAAAGGCCCGCCAAAGCCTTTGCGCTGATGGATGGCAACACCGTTGTGTACTCTGCATTCAACGCCCCGGCCGATTCCGAATCCTTGTTCTTCGGTATGTCCATGGGCAAGACGGTCACGGCCATCGCAACCGGGCAAGCCATCTGCGCAGGCAAACTCACGCTGCAGTCCAAGGCCGGAGACGTGCTGCCGGAACTTCAGGGCAAGGCACTGGGCAATGCCACGGTGCATGATCTGCTGCGCATGGCATCGGGGGCGGCAGAGCAAAACGGCGACAGCACGATCTGGACGCCAGAGCAGACCAAGGACTGGAACCAGGGCCTACTGAACCTCGCAGAATTGATTGCGACGGATCGCATTGCCAAGGCTGCGCGTGGTGCGTTCTCTGAATACAAGCCCGGAGAAGTGTTCGCGTACAAGTCCACGGACCCCATGACGCTCGGCCTCATGGTCAGCCGCGCAACCGGCATGCCGCTGAGCCAGTGGATTCAAGAACAGGTGCTCAACCCCATGGGCGCAGCGCATCCGGGGCTGTACTCGCAAGACCGTGCCAAGAATGGGCTGGGGGACTCCGGCATGCGGCTGCGCATGGAAGACTGGATGCGGTTCGCCGTATGGGTGAAGGAGTCGTCCAAGAAATCAGACTGCTTCGGTGACTTTGTGAAGGCGGCGATGACCAAGCAGATCAGCAACGACCGCAATCCTGCGGCCCGCAAACATGGCCGGATGTTCGGTGGCTATGGCTACCTGATCTGGACGGAAAACACGACGGCACCGGGCACGGCATGGGCCACTGGATGGGGTGGTCAGCGCATTGGCTGGAACTACCGCAACGACCGGATGTTGGTGGTGTTCTCCAGCAGAGAGGCATGGATGCCGGAGGTGTATGAGCTTGCGCGCGATTGGGGAGAAGCGCAGCGCTGATCTGTTGGTCGAAAATCCGTTCGATGCCGAAGAATTCATCGTACGAAGGCAGACTTTAGATTGGCAGGACTGATGAGTTCCAGAGTCGCTGTTTTGGCGTTGGAATAGTTCAAATACCCCGCGCCAGAACGGCTGTGGCGTAGCTAGTTCAAACACCAACCAACCGGCAGAAATGATGGCCGGGAAAAAACAAATAAGCGCCCCGAGAGGCGCTTATTTGCTTACTAACTGGCGGAGACTGTGAGATTCGAACTCACGGACGGTTGCCCGTCGGCAGTTTTCAAGACTGCTGGTTTAAACCACTCACCCAAGTCTCCTGTGTGAAGGCGCGAATTCTAGCCGACTGCGGGTGCTGATTTTTTCAGCATGCCCCGGGTCTCGATGAACTTGACCACATCGGCCACGCCGGCAAGGGTTTTGAGGTTGGTCATCACAAAGGGCTTGAGGCCCTGGGCGTTGGTGCGCATGCGGGTGGTGTCCGCGTGCATTACATCCAGGTTGGCGCCCACGTGGGGGGCGGCACGCGGGGGCCGAGAGATGGGTAAGCTGATGGGTAGGAGGGCCGCACATGACATATACGCTGCGTGTCTCGGCAAAGACACCACACGCATCGAGCATTACCGGGATCGATACCCCCGTTGAGGTGGAGCTAGGAGGTAGGCGCGCAACGTTCGTGTTGCAGCATCGAAATCTGATCGTACGGATTGCAGACTTTGCGACTGAGTCTGAAGCCGAAGCATTTTTGCCGCGTCTTCGTGCCGGACTGTGGAACATAGCCCTAGTCCGCAACGTACCGTTCATCTTGGAGCATGGCCGGGGAGATATCACCTATGCCGATGATCCGATGCAGGCGGGCAAAAATCTGGCCAGGAGTTTCGGCTTGGCTGACGATAGTCCCGTCCATGGACTGGGCAATTCCGGCGGATACACGGTTTTTAGGACGGACCAGAACATCAAGTTTTTTGCAGGAGGAGATGCTTCTGGTTATGTTTCATCGCCTTTCGACGTACTAGCTCCGCTGTTCGTGGAGGCAGTTTCGACTTGCGAGGACGGGGCAATCAGCGAGACAAAGACTGCGACAGCGATTTCACTGTACTTAGGGCAATTTCTGGAAACATCCATGCGGGCGCGGTTACTGACATTGATGATGGTGTTGGAAGTTCTCGCGCCAGACCTCCCGAAGCACGAATCCGCTGTAGCCATGCTGGAGAAGATGACATCTGATATTGATACGCGACTTCGTGAGGATATCAATGAGGAGGAGCGTTTCGCGCTGGAGTCACTGCAGAGAGAGTTCGACTTCCGTAAGGAGACTTCCATACGCAGGCGCATACGCGAACTGGTCACGAACGGCGCAGGATTGGCACATGCTGATCGCAATCAGCTAGCTCGTGAAGTTGTGCGTGCCTATGACCTAAGGGGGAGAATTGTGCACACCGGTGTTGCTAGCGACGACGATGTTTACGCAGCCCACGACACCATTTTCCATACGGCGAAGGCCCTTCTCCGGGGCAGACTGGGGCTACAACAATGACCATCTTGTAATCTTGAGATTGGTCCTTTCACGCTGTCTATGGACATAAAGTATTCCACGCTTCTACACACAGCATTCGATGCATATCTGATCCGATGGGACGCGGGCGACATGGGGCCACCGGAGCGCTATCTGCCTTACGATTTTGAGCAGATTGACCATCATCAATGGTCTCTGTTGGGGGCTGAGATGGTGAGAGATGAGCTCCGAGAACTCACGAATCTACTCAATCACTGGCTCGGGGCGCTGCGTCGCTGGCGGGCCTGGAATTCCATCATCGCAGGCTACGAACAAGATGATGCATGGGAACTACGCCGAGAATTTCTTGACGCGCTTGCGCATCAGTGCCTGTGTCTTCCGAGCGCTATTCGCGACACGTTCACCTTCGTTGCTACGAACTCGATGCATCAAGTGCGTCTTGCACAGGATGCGAGCTATCCAGATCACATCGACGGCGACCCTACGACGCATGACGAGAAGCCACGCCACCTGACTAGGAAGCAAAAGGAGCAGCGTTTGCTAAAGCTCCTGGCTCCCTGGCCAGCAGCCAAGGACTTTGTCGCCTTGATTTGTTCGCTAGACGCTCAAGACTACAGATCCGCCACCTCGGACTATCGCAATCGCACGAGTCATGCAATTGGACCACGTCTGGGAATTGGGATGACTAGGGCGGTGGTTAGATCTGTGAGACCTGCGGCAGAACACAGGAAACAGGCGGACGGAACCTATGCCATGGTGCGTATTCCGGGGCGAATGTCTGTGGGGTATGGCTGGGGCGGCACCCTGCCGCTCGATATGGAGGAGGCGTGCACTGTAAATCTGGAGCAGTTCCGCCGCGCCCGCGCTTGCTACGAGTGTTATCGAAGTTTGCTATCGGATGGCATTCAAGGAATACCGCCAGCGCCACAAATTCCGCAGACGCCACAGGCCACCTAGCGCCCCTACCACGTTAGCTGCCCTCAGTTGCCGGCTAATCAAAGAGCTAACGACTTGACCTCTTCATTCTTGTGATTTCTTTCTCACATACTTCATCCCGAGGCCCGCTTTGTATAGTTGTCGTGCCCGCAACTCGCCTGGGTACCCTGCCCGTGCCTCGAACATCCCCATTTTTTGCATGCTAGTCAGGGAACGCCGGACGGCATCTGCTGAAATAGTTGCTCGCTCCGCTAGTGGCTCGATGATTCCCTCGATAGAGAACGGAGTCTGAAGTCCATCAAATGCGGCAAGCAGTCTGTCTACGGCTGCTTTGTTTGCATCGATGTCAGACTCAATGTTGAGGAAGCCCTCGATGAATCGTGCGCTCCGGCTACGCTCGTCTTTTGCAGTCTTCTTGGGGTCAAGCGAAAAGCTGACGAAAGCCCCTGGGGATTCTGGATCATGAGCCAACAAGGTATCGAGCAATCGTGAGTCTAGGATATGCCGTGCCATACCGTCGGGACGGACAAAGATCACTGCCGGCCCGGGCCATGCGTCCATGATGGGAAGAACGGAGGGGGCGAGCCCAGTTCGATGGTCAAACAGAACTACGTCATAAGTCAGTGAGCCACTATCAATTTCTGTCTCTATCTGCTTCCTGAGATTCGTTACTGCCAATTGCAGCACTGACGCATCTAGCGAGGCATTTAGCAGAAACGCCGCAAAATCCATGTCGAATCGGGCTGCAGCTGGCCGCGCTGACACAAGGTCAACATGCCCTGTGATTGATGCGCCAACATAGGTGCGCGAAAGAGGGTTGAACGTGGTACCTGGCGTCGCCAACCCCATTAATGTCGCGTCCACGTCCGTAGCCACAACATCAAGCATTGCGTCCAAGGAGGGCGCCTCAAGATCAGCATCCACGGTGAGTATGCGGTAGCCCGCATCGGCCAGCACCTTGGCTAGGGCCAGCAAGACAGTTGATCGCCCTTGGCCTCCCTTGTATCCATAAAAATGAACGGCTTTTACATTGCGCCGGCTGGTTGACGTCTCGATGGCGTCATTTGGCTGATTTATCAGAATGGCTGGCGGGCCTATAGCCGTTTCGCTGCGCGGGGTGAAAGCGCTCAACCAGCTAGTCCCAGCTTCTCTCGAACTCAGAAAGCCGAACTGCTCCTGGCGTTCTTTTTCCGAGAGCACTACCAACTCGATCATCGGACTCGCGACGACCGATGCGACGTCATCCGCCGACATGCCAACGGTATTGCAAAACGCGACGAATCGGGCATCAGTTGTCATGCCCTGAAACGAATTGTCGACACACAGGACATACAGCGTCGGGTGTGCATATTCAACCTCGACCTTGATGCCGCCTTTGCGCGAAATAGATTGAATAAATTCAGATATTGTCATGGCCGGATCAGAGTGATTTCTGGAACTTCGTTGCGAGGTAGGACCTAGTGCTGCCCACAACGGCGGATAAATTTTTCATCTGTTCAGGAGTCGTCGCCGGGGCTGGCCAGCCGTCGGTGACGTGCCTTGTATAGCGAATGTAGGGATAGGACTCCGCAGGGGCGGATCGGGCTGCGTCTCCGCCTCCGCACCAATTGCCCGCGCCTAACGCCCCCGGAGTACGCATGAAACCCGTGCACGACGACTCTCCAGCGAGCCGCGAGTGAAAGTAGCAATGCTGCATTTCGTGCGCTTTGCTCCAATGCATCCAGTGGGGCAGGAGGTGAGCTGGAAGAAGCATTAAAGACCAAGACAGGAGTACTCCTAGCTACAACGGTATCTCCATCGTCGCGGCCTACCCAGTTCCAATAGCGATCCAGCTCAAATACGAAATATCCGCCAGATGGGTCATGCACATGAAGACTAGGAGGGGTGTAGGTATTACCAAAGCCTCTGTTGCCCCTGAAATCCATGCTCCATACCTTTGACGGAATCGCATAGTGCACCTGACTCAATTGAAAGGTCGCACTCTCCACGGAGGAAAGCTTGTGGCATGAGGCTCCCTGTAGATTTCGCCGAATTGTCAAGCGACCGACGTGATCGATTTCCAGAGTGGTGCCTCCCACGCGTCGCCCGAACTGTGTGGACGACGAGCGGATAAGAATGTCGCTTGCCTCGAAGTGGAACCCTGGTGTCTCATCATTCACAAGAGAAAAACCACTGCCGCATAGGTCGTTGTCGAACGGCAGTCCGAAGGCCTGGGCTTCCATTCGGCCATCGTCGGCAGGCTGCTTTGGCAACCAAACTCTGATGTCACAGAGGGGGCCACGTTGGCCCTGTTTCACTAAATAGGCGTCGAGCTTGAAATCCGGACGATCATCCATTCGCACCTCAAAGTGGAGATAGGTAGCGCCATCTTCGTCTGCATCAGGCCGCAGTCAAGCAGCGCAGCAAAGTTATCGAGTAGGAAGGAGCCACTAAGCCGTGTCTGTTAACTAGTGCGATGGTGACCTACGCACCACCCACGGCGATAGGTAAGCTTATGGGTAGAAATGCAAAACGGGCCGCTCGGGCCCGTCTGTCATGCATCCTGGAAAGGGACTGTGAGATTCGAACTCACGGACGGTTGCCCGTCGGCAGTTTTCAAGACTGCTGGTTTAAACCACTCACCCAAGTCTCCGGGAGGGAAGGCGCGAATTCTAGCCGACTGCGGGTGCTGTTTTTTTCAGCATGCCCCGGGTCTCGATGAACTTGACCACATCGGCCACGCCGGCCAGGGTTTTGAGATTGGTCATCACAAACGGCTTGAGGCCCTGGGCGTTGGTGCGCATGCGGGTGGTGTCGGCGTGCATCACATCCAGGTTGGCGCCTACGTGGGGGGCCAGGTCGGTCTTGTTGATGATGAACAGGTCGCTTTTGGTGATGCCAGGGCCGCCCTTGCGGGGGATTTTTTCGCCAGCGGCCACATCGATGACGTAGATGGTGAGGTCGCTCAGCTCGGGGCTGAAGGTGGCGGCCAGGTTGTCGCCGCCGCTTTCCACAAACACGATGTCGGCGTTGGGGAACTCGCCCAGCATGCGGTCGATGGCTTCGAGGTTGATGGAGCAGTCCTCGCGGATGGCGGTGTGGGGGCAGCCGCCGGTTTCCACGCCCAGGATGCGCTCGGCGGGCAGCGCGCCGCTCACGGTGAGCAGGCGCTGGTCTTCCTTGGTGTAGATGTCGTTGGTGATGGCGATGAGGTCGTAGTCATCGCGCATGGTCTTGCACAGCATTTCCAGCAGCGTGGTCTTGCCGGAGCCGACGGGGCCACCGATGCCCACGCGAAGGGGCGGCAGATTCTTGGTGCGGTTCGGGACGTGGTGCAGGTTGCTGGTGGTCATGATCGGAAGAGGCGGGAGTATTGGGTTTCGTGCTGGGCTGACAGGATGGCGAGCATGGGCGAAAAGGCCTGGCGCTCGCTGTCCATCAACCCGATGGCATGGTCGGCTGCGGCTGGGATGGCATCGGCCAGCCGGGCCAGGATGCGCTGGCCGGCGCTTTGGCCCAGCTGCATGGATTTGAGGGCGGCCTGCACCATGTTCTCCGCCCAGCCAAAAGCGTAGGCCAGCAGGACATCGCGCACGGGCGCCTGGGTGGTGGATGCGGCCAGTGCGAATGCCACAGGGTAGGTGGGGGGTAATGCGGCCAGGTGGCGCACGGCGGGCATCAGGGTCTCGTCGCCCTGGTTCTGATTGCGCAGCCAGTCGGCCATCGATCGGCCCATTTGCTCGGTCTGCAGGCGCAGTTCGCTCGTTTCTCGGGTGTGCAGCACCCAGTCGTTGAGTTCGCGCACATGCGCCCAGTCGGCGCGCCGCCACGCACCCACAGCCTTGGCGACGAGGGCCATGTCGCCCCGGGCCTGGGTGATGTGGAGCTGGTCCTGCAGCCAGTCACCCACGGCGGTTTCGCTGGCGAGGCCCACATTTTCAATGGCGCTTTCCAGCCCCTCGGAATACGAAAACCCGCCCACCGGCAGTGCAGGGGAGGCCA
>NZ_JADHVT010000122.1 GCF_016783915.1 Acidovorax sp. | reverse complement strand
TACAGCCTGGGCGGTTCGTACGACTTCGGCGGCGGCGTGTCCCTCGGCGCTGCCGTGGTCGGTGCCACCAAAAAGGCCTTCTACGGCCCGGTCAACAAGTCGCGCGTGATCGTCACGCTCACCAAAACCCTGTAAGTCTCAATGGGCGCCGGTGGCGCCCATTCCGGAGGATCTGAAAATGAAAATGGTGACAGCCATCATCAAGCCCTTCAAGCTCGACGAAGTGCGCGAAGCGCTCTCCGACATCGGCGTGCAAGGCATCACGGTGACCGAAGTCAAAGGCTTTGGCCGCCAAAAGGGCCACACCGAGCTATACCGCGGTGCAGAGTACGTGGTGGACTTTCTCCCCAAGGTCAAGATCGAGGCCGCTGTGGCCGACGACCTGGTGGACCGCGTGATCGAGTCCATCGAGACCGCAGCGCGCACCGGCAAGATCGGTGACGGCAAGATTTTCGTGACCCACCTGGAGCAGGTGGTGCGCATCCGCACTGGCGAAACCGGCAAGGAAGCCCTGTAAGGGCGAGGCCGCATCCCATCCAAGAAGAGAAACGCCATGAAAAAACTGCTTGCTTCCTTCATTCTGGGGCTGAGTCTGCTATCCGGCGGATCGGCTGTTCTCGCCCAGGCACCCGCTACGGCAGAGGCCTCGGCACCTGCTGCGGCTGCACCGGCGGCTGAAGCTGCTGCCCCTGCAGCAGCGGCGGCACCGGCTGCTGCAGCCGCCGCTGCTCCTGCAGCACCCGCCGCAGAAGCGCCTGCTCCCGTCCCCAACAAGGGTGACACCGCGTGGATGATGACTTCCACCATCCTCGTGATCTTGATGGTCCTGCCCGGCCTGGCCCTATTCTACGGCGGCCTGGTGCGCAGCAAGAACATGCTGTCCGTGCTGATGCAGGTGATGGTCACGTTCTCGCTGATCGTGGTGCTGTGGTTCATCTACGGCTACAGCCTGGCCTTCACCGAAGGCGGTGCCTTCATCGGTGGCTTTGACCGGCTGTTCATGAAGGGCATCTGGGACAACGCCGCAGGCACGTTTGCCAATGCAGCCACGTTCAGCAAGGGTGTCGTGATTCCGGAAGTGGTGTTTGCCGCCTTCCAGGCCACGTTCGCCGGCATCACCTGCGCCCTGATCGTCGGTGCGTTCGCAGAGCGCATCAAGTTCAGCGCCGTCATGCTGTTCATGGTCCTGTGGTTCACGTTCAGCTACCTGCCGATCGCCCACATGGTGTGGTTCTGGATGGGTCCTGATGCCTACGCCTCCAAGGAAGTGGCCGACGCCATGACCAGCAAGGCAGGCCAGATCTGGCAGTGGGGTGCTCTGGACTTCGCTGGCGGTACCGTGGTGCACATCAACGCCGCTGTGGCGGGCCTGGTGGGTGCGTTCATGGTGGGCAAGCGCATTGGATACGGCAAGGAAGCCATGGCGCCTCACAGCCTGACGCTGACCATGGTCGGTGCCTCGCTGCTGTGGGTGGGCTGGTTCGGTTTCAACGCCGGCTCTGCCCTGGAAGCCAACGGTTTTGCAGCCCTGGCCTTCATCAACACGCTGGTGGCTACCGCTGCTGCCGTGCTGGCATGGTGCATGGGTGAAGCGCTGATGCGCGGCAAGGCTTCGATGCTGGGTGCGGCGTCGGGTGCCGTGGCGGGCCTGGTGGCCATCACGCCGGCTGCAGGCAACGTCGGTATCGGCGGTGCGCTGGTCATCGGTCTGGTGGGTGGTTTTGCTTGCCTGTGGGGTGTCAACGGCCTCAAGAAGCTGCTGGGTGCGGACGACTCGCTCGACGTGTTCGGCGTGCACGGCATCGGCGGTATCGTGGGTGCCCTGCTGACCGGCGTTTTCAACGCCCCTGGTCTGGGTGGCCCTGGCTACGTGGCCGACTGGGTGACCGCCACCATGGTGACCTCTGCCGACTACTCCATCGCTGCCCAGGTGTGGACACAGGCCAAGGCCGTGCTGCTGACCATCGTGTGGTCGGGCGTGGTGTCCTTCGTGGCCTACAAGGTGGTTGACCTGACGGTGGGCCTGCGTGTCTCGGAAGAAGACGAACGCGAAGGTCTGGACATCACCTCGCACGGCGAGACGGCGTACAACCGCTGATCGCTCTGCGCCCTACGCGCCGCGGTGTCTGGTGGCACCGTGGCGTCGCAATAAGAACAAGCGAGTTACTCCTCTGGTTACTTCAGCCCGCCGACCACCGGCGGGCTTTTTTCGTACCGGTGGGTGACGCGTGTGGGACTGGCGCGCCAGGGGGCCAAAGGCCCCATGGCATCCGCCAGTCCTTTGCACGTCCGCTGTTCAAAAAATTCACGCCCCCTGCATGCCGTGCGGCGGACCGCTGCCGCTACGATGCACGGATGGACTTTTCCCTCGCCCCGATCACTGAGCGCGTGCGCGCTGCCGCCGCCGACCAGACCCCGTTGCGCATCCGTGGCGGGGGCACCAAGGACTTCCATGGCCTGGCGCTGCACGGCGAGGTGCTGGACACCCGGGTGCTGCGTGGCATCGTGAGCTACGAGCCCAGCGAGCTGGTCGTCACCGTGCGGGCCGGCACCCCGCTGGCCGAGCTGGAGGCCGCGCTCGCCGAGCAGGGCCAGTGCCTGCCTTTTGAACCCCCGCATTTCGCCAAGCCCCTTTCGGGTGCTGCCACCGTGGGCGGCATGGTGGCGGCCGGCCTGTCGGGCCCGGCGCGCGCCAGCGTGGGGGCGGTGCGTGACTATCTGTTGGGCGTGACCCTGCTCAACGGCAAGGCCGAGTTGCTGACCTTTGGCGGCCAGGTCATGAAGAACGTGGCGGGCTATGACGTGGCGCGCCTCATGGCCGGTGCCTGGGGCACGCTGGGGCTGCTGACCGAAGTAAGCCTCAAGGTGCTGCCCGTGGCACCCGGCGAGGCCACGCTCCGGTTCGAGGGCATCAACCAGGCCGATGCGTTGCGCAAGCTGCACGCCTGGGGCGGCCAGCCGCTACCCCTTAACGCCAGTTGCTGGCTACAAGACGCGGCGGTGGACGAAGGCGCAGGCACCCTCTATGTGCGTCTGCGCGGCGCCGTGGCGGCGGTGGAGGCCGCGTGCAAGACCATGGGTGGCACGCGCATGGACAACGCCACCGTGGCCGCTGACTGGACCGCCTGCCGCGAGCAGACCCTGCCGTGGTTCACCGACCGGGCCACGCGCCCTGACCGCGCCCTGTGGCGCCTGTCGGTGCCCGCCACCGCGCCGGTGCTGGCCTTGCCCGGCGGCGTGCAGCCCCTGGTGGAATGGCATGGGGCGTTGCGCTGGGTGCAGGCCCCCGAGTCCGCCGGCGACGCGCTGCGCGAAGCCGCCCGGGCGGTGGGCGGGAATGCTTCTCTTTTTATAGCTGCTGAGGCAAATAAATCCGGCGCCAGCGGTGCTTTTGACTTGCAATCCAAGGCGCTGGAGCAAATCCACGCCCGCCTCAAGCACAGCTTTGACCCTGCCGGCATCTTCAACCCCGGCCGCATGGCGCGGGCCTGGTAGGCAAGCCAACCCCCCCTCACAGCCACCACCGCCACCCTGGCCATGCGACGCCTTTTTCACCTCACCGGACACCACCGCACGGTTGCGAGCAACCAGGTGCTGGGCCTGCTGCTGGCGTTCAACGCCGGGGCGGTGAACGCCGGGGGGTTTCTGGTGGTGCACCTCTACACCTCGCACATGACGGGTTTCCTGTCGTCGCTGGCCGACAACCTGGTGCTGGGGCAGATGAAGCTGGTGCTGGGCGCCGTGGGCGCGCTCTGGGCCTTCATGTCGGGGGCGGGCACCACGGCCATCATGGTCAACTGGGCGCGCCAGCGCAGGCTGCGCAGCACCTACGCGCTGCCGCTGCTGCTGGAGTCCGTGCTCATGCTGCTGTTTGGCCTGGTGGGCGCCATCACCCTCAGCTGGCCCACGCCTTTTGCGGTGCCACTCACGGTGCTGCTGCTGTCCTTCATCATGGGACTGCAGAACGCCACCGTGACCAAGATGTCCTCGTCCCAGATCCGCACCACCCACATGACGGGCGTGGTGACCGACCTGGGCATCGAGATGGGCAAGATGCTCTACTGGAACCGCACGGGTACTGCGCCCGAATCGCAGGTGCGTGCCAACCAGGCCCGGCTTCGGCTGTTTGCCGGGCTGGTGGGCATGTTTCTGGTGGGCGGCATTGCGGGAGCTGCGGGCTTCAAGCACGTGGGCTTTGTGTTTGTGGTGCCGCTGGCGCTGGTGCTGCTGGCCCTGTCGCTGCCCCCGCTGTGGGCGGACCGTGCCCGGCTGCGCCAGCCCTGGCGCAATGCGCTGGCGCTGCAGGCGCCGCACGATCCGCCGCTGGACCCGCCGACAGCGCGCTGAACCGGCCCCCTCTTTTTTGTTCCTTCGCCCAGGCATGCCCGATGCAAACCCAGCTCTCCCCTGAATACCGCGCCCGCGCCGATGGCCTGGAGGCCGAATCCATCCTGCGCAAATGTGTGCACTGCGGCTTTTGCACCGCCACCTGCCCCACCTACCAGCTGCTGGGCGACGAGCTGGACGGCCCGCGCGGCCGCATCTACCTCATCAAACAGGTGCTTGAAGGCGAGACACCCACACGCAAAACCCAGATGCACCTGGACCGGTGCCTGACCTGCCGCAACTGCGAAAGCACCTGCCCCAGCGGCGTGCAGTACGGACACCTGGTGGACATCGGCCGCAAGATCGTTGATGAAAAAGTGCCCCGCCCCCTGGGCGAAAAAGCCCTGCGCTGGGCGCTGAAGGAGGGCCTGCCATCACCCCTGTTCGCGCCCGCCATGAAGGCCGGACAAATGGTGCGCGGCCTGCTGCCCGAGGCGCTGAAGGCCAAGGTGCCTGCGCGCCAGGACGCCGGGGCTTGGCCCACGCGGGAGCATGCGCGCAAGGTGCTCATGCTGGCTGGCTGCGTGCAGCCGGCCATGATGCCCAACATCAACACCGCCACCGCCCGTGTGCTTGACGCCGTGGGCATCCAGACCGTGATTGCCTCCAAGGCGGGCTGCTGCGGCGCGGTCAAGTTCCACCTCAACGACCAGGCTGGCGGCATGGCCGAGATGCGCGCCAACATCGACGCCTGGTGGCCGATGGTGGACGCAGGTGGGGTCGAGGCCATCGTCATGAACGCCTCGGGCTGCGGCGTCACCGTCAAGGAATACGGCCACATCCTGAAGGACGATGCGGCATACGCGGCCAAGGCCGAGCGCATCAGCGCCCTCACGCGCGACCTGTCAGAGCTGCTGCCCGCCATGCTGCCCGAGCTGGCCGACAAGCTGCAGGGCCGTGTGAACCAGCCGGACACCCTGTACGCCTACCACCCCCCCTGCACGCTCCAGCACGGTCAGAAGCTGCGCGGGGGTGTGGAGGCGCATCTGAACCAGCTGGGCTTCAAGCTGCGCACCGCGCGCAACGATGCCCACCTGTGCTGCGGCTCGGCCGGTACCTATTCGGTGCTCAACCCCGAGCTGTCGTACCAGTTGCGCGACCGCAAGCTCGGCGTGCTCGCTGAGGCCTTTGGCGATCAGCCACCGGACATGATCCTCTCTGCCAACATCGGCTGCATCACGCACCTGCAAAGTGGCACGGGCACACCCGTGCAGCACTGGGTGGAGGTGCTGGACGAGGCCCTGCGCACAGGTTGATGGCGCGCTGGGCGAGGCGCCTGACCCTCCCGGCGCGCGCTGGAATCAGGGCTGTTTGGTGCCCGCTGACCCGAGGCTGGCATGATCGAGGGTTTTGTCGCCCCCTTTTTGCCCCTGAACTGCACCGCCATGACCGACTCCGTGTCCGCACAAGAACAACCCCAAACCGCACCCGTCGCGCCTGTAGCGCCTGCCGCTCCCCAGGCAGCGCCTGTGCCAACCGAGGCTGCTGCGGTCGCCGTGGCGGCCTCTGAACCTGCTGCGTCGGTCGAAGCCGGTGCGCCCCAGCGGCGCCAGGACGGCTCGCGCCGGGGCGGCCGCAACCGCCGCAAACCCGAAGGGCGCCAGGCGCCGCAGGGCCATGCAAGCGCCGACGGTGCGGCAGATGCTGCAGCGCCCGCAGGTGGCCCGGGCGCAGGCACGCGCGCGCCGCAACGCGTGCACCCCGCGCTGGAGCAGCTGGCGGGGCTCTACCCCCACCTGTTTGGCGCCGTGTTCCGTCCGCTCAAGCGCGGCATCTTCCAGGACATCCTGGCGGCCCACCCCGAGCTGTTCGAGCGCGAGGCGCTCAAGGTGGCGCTGGGCCTGCACACCCGCTCCACGCGCTATCTGCAAAGCGTGGCGGCAGGCGACAAGCGCCACGACCTGCAAGGCCAGCCCGTGGAAGACATGGCCCCGGAGCATGTGCACCATGCGCTGCTGGAGGTCTACCGCCGCAAGAAGGCGCGCGCCACCGAAGACCTGCTGCCCAAGCTGCGCAACCGCATGATGGCCGCGTTCGAGGCCTCGGGCCTCACGCGCGAGGCCTACACCGCGCTGGTGTTGAGCCGCGACGAAGCCGCCAACGCCATTCTGGAAGAAGCCTTTGCCGAATGGTCGGCCCGCAACGCCAAGGACGAAGCCCTGCTGCGTGCCTTTGACGCCAGCGGCCAGACGCTGGACGCCTTTGCCGACATGTACGGCATGGTGCCCCGCACGGTGGGGCAGCAGCTGGAGCGCGCCCGCCGGCGGGCGGCGGCTGCTGCTGCGGTATCTGCTGCTGCGGTATCTGCTGCTCCCGCCGTGGAGCCTGGCGACTCCGCCGCCGCAGCCTGACCGGCCCGTACTGAGCGGGGGGCGGCACAACGCTCCCTCTGCCCTCGCTTGTCATGGCGTGCTGGCAGCGGTTTCCGTCATCTTCTCGTCGGCCGAGATGGGGTCCTGCGGCGGGGCCCCGTCGGCGCCTGCGCGTGTCACGGCTCGTTACGACGCTGCAGACAGGCTACTGACACCATGTTGTCAGCAGCCGGGCTGCAACATGCCGGGCCCGATACAGAGAGGAGCTTGACCATGACAACAACCCCCACCATGACCCCGGTTGCCGCGTTCCATGTCACTGGACTGACGGTACGCACCCGCAACCGCGACGAGATGGACCCCGCCACCGCCCGCATTGGAGGTCTGTGGGACCGCTTTTTCAGCCAGAGCTGGGAGCGCAACCTGCCCGGCCGTGGCGAAGAAGGCCGCATCTTCGGTGTTTACAGCGGCTACGAATCCGACGAACACGGTGCCTTTGATGTCACCGCTGGCGTGGCTGTGCCACCGCCCGTCACCTCGGTGCCAGGGGTCGTGCAGATCGCGGTGCAGGCGGGCGACTATCTGGTGTTCCACGGTCACGGCACAATGCCGCAGATGGTGATCGATGCCTGGGGCGAGGTCTGGCGCTACTTTGCCGCCCACCCGCAGGTACCCCGGCGTTTTGGCACCGATTTCGAGCTGTATGAAGGCCCGGACCGCGTGGCCATCCATATCGGCATTGGCCCCAGTGCGCCGCGTGCGTGACCCCATCGAACCAGGAGCCCCCATGAACAGTTCTTCTGCCGCCCTGACGTTCTACACCCACCCCATGTCCCGAGGCCGTACCGCGCGCTGGATGCTGGAAGAGTGTGGTGTGCCTTACGACACCGTGCTGCTTGAATACGGCACCACCATGAAGGCTCCCGACTACTTGGCCATCAACCCCATGGGCAAGGTGCCTGCACTGCGGCACGGACAGGTGGTGGTCACCGAGGTGGCGGCCATCTGCGCCTACCTGGCCGACCTGTTCCCCGACAAATCGCTGGCGCCCCCTGTGGGGACGCCTGCACGCGCGGCCTACTACCGCTGGCTGTTCTTTTGCGCTGGCCCGCTGGAGAGCGCCGCCACCGCCAAGGCGCTGAACCTGCTGGCACCCGCCGAACGGGCGGCCATGGTGGGCTACGGCAGCTACGCTGATGTGATGAACACCCTTGAGCAAGCCGTTAGCCAGGGCCCGCATCTGTGCGGCGACCACTTCACGGCCGTGGACCTGTATGTGGGCGCGCACCTGATCTGGGGCATGCAGTTCGGCACCATCGAACGCCGCCCCGCGTTCGAGCAGTTTGTGCAGCCGTTCAGGCAGCGCCCCGCGTTTGTGCGCGCCTCCCAGATCGACGACGCGCTGGCGCAGCAGAGCAAAGGCCATGGCTGAGTTCTGCGACCTGACACTGCCCATCTGGTCGGCTGCAGCTCGCCCAGGGGGGTGCGTTCATGCGCCGCGCTGACCGCCTGTTCCAGATCGTCCAGCTCATCCGGGGGCGGCGCCTGTCCACCGCAGCCTTCCTGGCCGAGCGGCTCGAAGTCTCGGCCCGCACTATCTACCGCGATGTGGCGGACCTCCAGCACCAGGGCGTACCCATTGAGGGCGAGGCCGGTGTGGGCTACCGCCTGGGCGCGGGCTTCGATCTACCGCCGCTGATGTTCAGCCAGGGTGAAGCCAATGCGCTGGTAGCTGCCGCCCGTCTGGCCCAGACCTGGCTGGATGCCGGGCTGGCCCGAGAGGTGGAAGGCGCCCTGGGCAAGATCCTGTCCGTGCTGCCCCCCGCCGCGCGCGTGGCGGCCGAGGCCCAGGCGCTGTATGCCCCGCCCGTCGGCCTGGACCCGCGCGCCCAGGCCACCCTGCAGGCCCTGCGCGAGGCAGTGCACAGCCGCCACGTGGTGCAGGTGGACTACGCCGACGTCAACGGCCGCCCCAGCTTGCGCCGCCTGCGTCCGCTGGGCTGCTTTTACTGGGGCAAGGTCTGGACGCTATCGGCCTGGTGCGAGCTGCGCAATGACTTCCGGGGTTTTCGCATCGACCGCATTTCTGCCATCACCGTGCTGGACGAGCAGTTCCGGCAGGAGCCCGGCAAGACCCTGGCGGACTTGCTGCGCAAGGTGGAGGGGGAGATGGAAGGGCGAGCGGTGGAGTGGGCGGCTGCACCTGGGCAGCAGTAGATCCCTGAGGAGAAAAGCGCCGGAAGACGGCTGTGGGCCCAAAGCGGAAGTCAAGAGCGTAGCCGAGACAAAAAAGTTTGCCCCTTAGTTGCTCGTTGCCTTGATGATGTTCAGAACGATGAGCTGGGGCAGGAGTGCAGTCATTCCAATAGCAATCCACCACCAGCCCTTCCTACGTAGGCTCTGCACTTCGGCATCACCCTCTTTGCCAAGCTGAATGATTTGATATGCATTCAGGTGTCCGAGCCGCTTCATCAGCTTCAGCTTTTGGGGAAGGAGCCAGACTGCTCCGACAACTATCCAAAGAACCACCGAAGCGAAAAAAACGGATACGAGCGTCATAAAGAATGCGAAGGTCTGCTATTAGCCGGATTCTGCCCCACGGCGAGGGGCGCTAGCGGGCCCAGAGCGGACGTCACCAAAACATCCACCAAGGGGTGTTCTTGAGTCTGTCGTCACTTGCGCATACCAAGTAGAGCGCAATGGCGGCGCAGATCGAAAAGATGAACAGACCAATGCCTGCGCGGTTCTCCATCCAGCAAATCCACCAGAAAATGCCGCCAACACCGAGGCACACGAGAGCGCTTAACTTTCGTCCGGTACGGGTTATCTTCTGCTTCTGCATTCAATCGATGTCCGCTTCTGGCGGAATTCTGCCCCACGGCGAGAGACGCTATCGGGCTCTAAGCCGAAGTTAGGGTTTGCGATAGCGCTTTTGACGTTCGCGGTGGATTTGCAGATCGTCGGACATCGATTTCGACCTTCCAGCGCCAAAAATGGAAACCCAGCCTGCAATCAGGGAAAGCACGGCGGGGAGAAGAATCGTCGTGAGACCCATGCCATCTCGCGCCAACTTGAAGGCCATTGCGGCAAGTACCAATGCAATGCCTCCAATAACTAGGCGCCTCGCCCAGAGAAACGTCCCCTGCATAAGGCGCTCTGCCCCAGAGACAGGCTCGTTGGAGCCAAACTTGTCTTCAAAGAACGCCTGCCAGAAGACCCAGAAAATAATGGGAGCCAGCAGTATTGCGAAGAAGGCTCTCTCCCCATCCATCACAAGCCAGGCAGAGAGAGAAACCAAGACGATGCCTACTGCAATGAGAACTCTGCGCTCCATAACTTCCCAGCGCTCCATGCCTTCTCCTCAATGAGTGGGTGAACGTCTGCTCTTGGCCGCAAACAGCCGTTGGACCCAGATTGGTACAAATGCCTAGGATCGCCAGCGCCGCATTGCCCCGGTACTGAAGCGGAGTTGCAGGGCAGTTTGTCTCAACCCGCCAGCGCCGCCTCGATATCCCCCGCCAGTTTCTTCGGCGCATCCTGTGGCGCGTAGCGGCGAATCACGCGGCCGTCCTTGCCGACGAGGAACTTGGTGAAGTTCCACTTGATGGCCTTGCTGCCCAGCAGGCCCGGGGCCTCGGCGGTGAGCCACTGGTACAGGGGCGAGGCGTTGGCGCCGTTCACGTCGATCTTGGCCATCATCGGAAAGCTCACGCCGTAGTTCAGCTGGCAAAAGCTGGCGATCTCGTCGTTGCTGCCCGGGTCCTGGCTGCCGAACTGGTTGCAGGGGAAGCCCAGCACCACCAGGCCCTTGTCGGCGTATTGCTTGTGCAGTTCTTCCAGCCCCCCGAACTGGGGGGTGAAGCCGCATGCGCTGGCGGTATTGACGATGAGCAGCACCTTGCCTTCGTGCTGCGAGAGGCGCACAGCTTGCCCGTTGATCTGCAGGGCTTCAAAGTCGTAGATGCTGCGGGGCGCGGCGGTGGCTGCGGACATGGCGGGTTCCTTGGGCTGCGGGTGTGAGAGAGCCATCGTAGCGGTGACGCCCCACCCACCGCGCGGGTTGCCCGGCACGCCCCTGCGCGCTGTCAGGACACTGCCGTGGCGCCGGGGCGGCGAAACTGCAGCGCTGCCAGCAAGGACGCCAGCAGAATCAGCGCTCCCCCCAGCACGGTGCGCGTGTTCAGCGTGGCCGCGCCCAGCAGGGCCGACGACACGCTGGCAAACATCACCTCCGACAGCATCACCAGCGCCGTGGTGCCCGCCGCCAGGCGGGCGGCGCCAAATTGCAGCGCCCAGTTGCCCAGCATCAACACCCCGGCCAGCAGCAGGCCGGTGACGACCCAGGTGCTGTTGAATGCGGGGAAGGGCTCCACCACGCCCACTTGCAGGCCGATGCTGGCCACGGCCAGCGCCATGAGCATGCAGCCCCCAAACATCGAGAACATGCGCGCGGGCCCCGGCACGGTGTGCAGGCGGCGCAGCGTGACGTTGGTCAGCGCGAACATGAAACCGCCCAGGAGCGCCAGAGCGTCGGCCAGCGACAGGTTCTGCAGCAGGCGCGAAGCAGGTGCGCCCTCGGGCAGCAGCACCAGCACCACGCCGCAGAAAGCCAGCGCCAGGCGCAGCAGCGCCGCAGGGGTAGGGCGCTCGCCCAGCACCTTCCAGGCCAGCAGCACGGCCCAGGCGGGCATTAGGTAGAACAGCAGGATCACGCGCACCACGTCGCCAATGGTCACGGCCCAGTTGAAGGCCACGTTGTTCAGGCCCGAGGCCAGTGCCAGCAGCCACAGCTGCGGATGCGCGCGCACCTGCTGCAAGATGCCGGGGCGCCAGGCCAGCAGCGCCAGCAGCACCACCGCATACATGCAGGCCGTGGCCCACAAGGGGTGCAGCCCCGCCTGGTGCATGTGCTGGAACGGCCACCACGCCAGGCCCCAGACAAAGGCGTTGAATAAGAGTGCGGCGAAGGGGAGGGGAGAGTGCATTGAAGGGAAAAACAGGCGATAGCGCTAGTGGAATATGCGCTGAAAGCTATAAATTATGTAGCGGGTGGTTCCATGCTGCATAGCCAGCTAAAACTGGCACGCTTCAAGGCCAGTGCACCCGTGGAACTGGCTTTGCCAGGCCACTGGGTGCGTCACCCTCCCGCGCAGCGAGAGAGGGGGAAGACGCGTAGCGGCTCAGGGGGAGCCTTCAATAGCTCCAGGCCACCGGGTGCGTCCCCCTCGGGGGAAGCGGCGAAGCCGCACAGGGGGGCTTCGCAATCAGGAGTCAATGGTGCGTATCGTGCCGCGCGATGTCCAGCAGATGGTTCACTTCGTCGCGGTGGTTCACGCAGTTGCGCTGGTGCCAGCGGCGAATGACCCACATGATGCCCGCCACCACCAGCCCGAAGGTGGTGATGGCGCCAAACACCGACAGGCCCAGCTTGAGCGACAGGCTGTAGAACGCCCCCAGCCCCAGGATGCAGGCCTGCTCGTTGAAGTTCTGCACGGCAATCGACCGGCCCGCGCCCATGAGGTTGTGGCCCCGGTGCTGCAGCAGCGCGTTCATGGGCACCACCAGGTAGCCGCCCAGGCCGCCCAGCACGATGAGGAAGGGAATGGCCAGCCAGATGTTGCTGATGAACACCATCAGGATCAGCAGCAGCCCCATCGCAATGCCCAGTGGGATCACGCGGGTGGCCATGTCCAGGCGCATGCGCATCGATGCCACCACGGCACCCACGGCGGTGCCGATGGCCACCACGCCCGTCAGGGCCGAGGCCTGGGTGGTGTTGTAGCCCAGGGCCACGGCGGCCCAGGCCAGCACGATGAACTTGAGGTTGCCACCGGCGCCCCAGAACAGGGTGGTGGTGGCCAGCGAGATCTGGCCCAGCTTGTCGCGCCACAGGCGGCTGTTGCAGGCCCAGAAGTCGGGCAGCAGGTTGAGCGCGTTGGCCACCACGCTGCGCGACGGGTCGGCGCGCAGGGGGCGCATCTCCACCCCGGTGTGCGGGATGCGGGTGTTGAACCAGGCAGCCAGTGCATAGACAGCGATCAGCGCTGCGATGGCGGCCTCGGCGGGGGTGTCCACGCCGGTGTCGATCACGGGGAAGTCAAAGCCCAGCAGCATGCCCGACAGCTGCTGCCCCACCAGCTGACCGCCCAGCAGCACGCCCAGGATGATCGATGCAATGGTCAGGCCCTCGATCCAGCCGTTGGCCTTGACGAGCTGGGAGGCGGGCAGCAGTTCGGTCAGGATGCCGTACTTGGCGGGCGAGTAGGCCGCAGCACCCAGCCCCACCACGGCGTAGGCCATGAGCGGGTGCGAGCCAAACAGCATCATCAGGCAACCCGCCACCTTGATGGCGTTGCTGACAAACATGACCTTGCCCTTGGGCAGCGCATCGGCAAAGGCGCCGACGAAGGGCGCCAGCACCACATAGAACAATGCGAACATGGGCACCAGGGCCGCACGCTGCCACTCGGGGGCGCCTCCGGTGCGCAGGAGTTCCACAGCGGCTACGAAGAGTGCGTTGTCGGCCAGCGAGCTGAAAAACTGCGCCGACATGATGGTGTAAAAACCGCGCTTCATCGAATGGCTGGTGAGAGCATCAGTTGGGCTGATGCCCTGGTAAATGTGAAGAATCGTAGCGAGGGACAGGCGGTTATATCACGCGGATAAACGGCCACAGTGCCAGAATCCGGCGCTGGTCCCCCGGTAAATCCCTCGCTCCATCAGGTCTGTCCCATGCCCCGTCCCATTGCTGCCACCATCCACACCACGGCCCTGCACCACAACCTCGCGCGCGTGCGCCAGTCGGTGCCTGACGCGAAGGTGTGGGCGGTGGTCAAGGCCAATGCCTATGGCCACGGCATTGAGCGGGTGTACGAGGGCCTGCGCGGCGCCGACGGTTTTGCGCTGCTGGACCTGGCCGAGGCCGAGCGCGTGCGCCACCTGGGCTGGCGCGGGCCCATCCTGCTGCTCGAAGGCGTGTTCGAGCCGCGCGACCTGGAGCTGTGCTCTCGCCTGGGCCTGTGGCATGCGGTGCACTGCGACGAGCAGATCGACATGCTGGCTGCGCACAAGACGCAGGTGCCGCACCGGGTGTTCCTCAAGATGAATTCGGGCATGAACCGGCTGGGCTTCACCCCCGAGCGCTACCGCGCCGCGTGGGCCCGACTCAATGCGCTGCCGCAGGTGGACGAGATTTCGTTCATGACCCACTTCAGCGACGCCGACGGCCCCCGTGGCATTGCGCACCAGATGGCGGCCTTCAACGCCGCCGCGCAGGACCTGCCTGGCGAGCGCAGCCTGAGCAACAGCGCCGCCACGCTGCGTCACGCGCAGGATGCGGGCGTGCGTGCCGACTGGGTGCGCGCGGGCATCGTGGTGTACGGCAGCGCCCCTGACTTCCCCGAGCACAACGCCAGCCACTGGGGGTTGCAGCCCACCATGACGCTGTCCACCCGCCTCATCGCCGCCCAGCAGCTGCAGGCGGGCGACACCGTGGGCTATGGCTCGCGCTTCACGGCCGACGGCCCGCTCACCATTGGCATCGCCGCCTGTGGCTACGCCGACGGCTACCCCCGCCACTGCGACACCGGCACGCCGGTGCTGGTGAACGGCGTGCGCACGCGCCTGGTGGGGCGGGTGAGCATGGACATGGTGACCGTGGACCTTACGCCCCTGCGGCAGGCGGGTGTGG
>NZ_JADHVT010000121.1 GCF_016783915.1 Acidovorax sp. | reverse complement strand
GTCACATCCTGCAGGTTGTGCTCGCGCGCGCCTTCCAGGATGAGGCGTGGGGTCGATTCCGTCACCATGCGCTTGAATCCAAAGCCCACATGCTTGCGCCCGCCCAGGTAGGCGCCCGTGAGCGTGTCGGCCTTGCGCAGGTCGGCGGTGGTGCCGTCGAACACGATCTGCCCACCCAGGCGGCCCGGGCCGGGGCCCATGTCGATCATGCGGTCGGCCGCAAGCATCACGGCCGGGTCGTGCTCCACCACCACCAGGGTGTTGCCCGCGTCGCGCAGGCGCAGCATGGCCTCGGTGATGCGGTGCATGTCGCGTGGGTGCAGGCCGATGCTGGGTTCGTCCAGCACAAACAGCGTGTTAACCAACGAAGTCCCGAGCGCGGTGGTCAGGTTGATGCGCTGCACCTCGCCGCCGCTGAGCGTGCGGCTTTGGCGGTCCAGCGTGAGGTAGCCAATGCCCACGTCGCACAAGTACTTGAGGCGCGTGGTGATTTCTTCGTGCAACAGTTTCAACGCCTGGGCATCGCCGCCCTTGGCGTCGTCACCCACCGGCAACTGCATGCGCGCAAAGAACTGGCGCAGGCGGTCGATGGGCAGCAGCATCAGGTCGTGCAGGCACAGACCGGGCAAGGCCTCCAATTGCTCACGGCTCCATTGCACGCCCTCGGGCAGGAAACGCTTGCCGGGCTCCAGCACCGCATCGGCATCTTCCTTGCGGCCAATGCGCCAGAGCAGGCTTTCGGTCTTGAGGCGTGCACCGGCGCAGGTGGGGCACGGCGTGTAGCTGCGGTACTTGGACAAGAGCACGCGGATGTGCATCTTGTAGGCCTTGCTCTCCAGGTATTCAAAAAAGCGCTTGATGCCGTACCACTGCTTGCTCCACTGCCCGTCCTTGTAGCCGGGGGCGCCACCGATCACCCATTTCTTCTGGTCGTCGGTGAGCTTGTTCCAAGGCGTGTCGCGCGGGATGCCTGCCGCCTCTGCGTGGCGCATGAGGTCGTCCTGCGCTTCCTTCCATGCAGGCGTCTGGATGGTCTTGATGGCACCTGCGCGCAGGGTGAGCTTGTCGTTGGGGATGACCAGACCATAGTCCACGCCGATCACGCGGCCAAAGCCCCGGCAGCTGTCGCACGCGCCCACGGCGGAGTTGAACGAGAAGGCGGAGGGGATGGGATCGCTGTAGCGCAGGTCGCTGTCGGGACAGTGCAGGCCGGTGGAGAAGCGCCAGAGTTCGGGCTCGCCCTCATCCACCAGCCGATAGACGTTCAAGCGCCCGGTGCCGCGTTTGAGCGCCACCTCGATGGCCTCGATCACCCGCACCTTTTCGGCATTGCCCAGGCGGAAACGGTCGGCCACCACATCCAGCACCTTGCGCGGGCCGGTGGGGGTGGCCACTTCGCGCTCGGCCTGCACTTTGGTGAAGCCGCTGGCGGACAGCCACTGCTCCACCTGCTCCGCGCTGGTGTTGGCAGGCAACTCGACCGGGAAGGTCAACACGATGCGGGGGTCACTGGCGGCAGCGCAGCGCGCGGCCAGCTCCGCATAAATGGTCTCGGGCGTGTCATGCCGCACCGGCTGCGCCGTCTGCTTGTCGAACAACTGACCTGCGCGTGCGAACAGCAACTTCAGATGGTCGTTCAACTCCGTCATCGTGCCCACGGTGGAGCGGCTGGAGCGCACGGGGTTGGTCTGGTCGATGGCAATGGCCGGGGGCACCCCTTCGACCTTGTCCACGGCAGGCTTGTCCATGCGGTCGAGGAACTGGCGCGCGTAGGCGCTGAAGGTCTCCACGTAGCGGCGCTGGCCCTCGGCATAGAGCGTGTCGAACACCAGGCTGGACTTGCCCGAGCCGCTGGGGCCTGTGACCACCGTGAGTTCGCCGGTGCGGATGTCCAGATCCAGGTTCTTGAGGTTGTGCTGGCGTGCGCCGCGGATACGGATCAGTCCCTGGGTCATGGATGCGGTCTTTCGGGTGTGAGGCGGGACATTCTAGGGACGCGCCCGGCGTTTGCGCCTGCCCGCGCCGATTACCCCCGAGGCGCGCTGCGGTGCTTTGACCGTGGGCAAAGCAGGGGCAATGGAGCAATGGCTGACGAAAAGCGGGTGTTCTGGCCCGAAACATCGGTTTAGACTGCGGCCTCCACACATACCCAGAGGAGACCGCCATGACAAAACAATGGCAACTGCGAGCGGCCGGCATGGTCCTGGCGCTGGCGGCCAGTGCAGCCAGCCATGCCCAGATCCTGATCGGCCAGACGGCAGGCTTCAGCGGGCAGGTAGCAGCCGGCGTGAAGGAAACCACGGACGGCGCGCTGCTGTACATCGACGCCATCAACGCCAAAGGCGGTGTCAATGGCCAAAAGATCGAACTGATCTCCCTGGATGACAAGTTCGACCCCAAGCTGGCGGCGGAAAACGCCCGCACGCTGATCGAAGACAAGAACGTCTCGGCCCTGTTCCTCAACCGGGGCACCCCCCACACCGAGGCCATCCTGCCGCTGCTGGACAAGCACGGCGTGGTGCTGGTGGCGCCTTCCACCGGCGCGATGGTGCTGCACCAGCCGGTGCGCAAATACATCTTCAATGTGCGCGCCACCTACCAGCGAGAGGCTGAAAAGGCGATCACCCACCTGGCGTCCATGGGCATCACCCGCGTGGCGCTGGTGTACGCGGACGACAGCTTTGGCGCCGACGGCATTCAGGGCGCACAGAAGGGCCTGGCGACCGCCAAGCTGACGGCGGTGGTGTCCGAAAAGTTCGACCGCGCCAAGCCCGACTTCACCCCCATCGCTGCCAAGGTAACCAAGGCCGATGCGCAGGCAGTGCTGATGGTGGCCTCGGGCTCTGCGGTGGTGGATGCCACCACCGCACTGCGCACGGCGGGCTCGGCCGCGCAGATCGTGACGCTGTCCAACAATGCCTCCAGCGGCTTCATCAAAAGCCTGGGGGCCAACGCGCGGGGCGTGATCGTGACCCAGGTGTTCCCGAACGAACGGGCCGTGACCTACCCGATGGTGAAGGAAGCCCAGGAACTGGCCAAGACCAAGGGGCTCACCGAAATCAGCCCCGCCATGCTGGAAGGCTTTGCCGCCGCCAAGGTGCTGGTGGAAGGCCTCAAGCGCGCGGGCCCCAAGCCCACCCGCGAGAAGATCCAGGTCGCACTGGAGAGCATCAAGAAGCTGGACCTGGGCGGTCTGGAGGTGAACTTCAGCCCCGAGGACCACACCGGGCTGGATTTTGCCGACCTGTCCATCATCGGCACGGACGGGCGCTTCCGCCGCTGAGAGGTCCTCATCGCGCTACGGGTGATGGACCCACCAACCGCACCACCGTGGCGCAGGTGGTGAGCCCCTGCCACCGGGCCTACGCGTTTTTACAGTTGTCCCGCGCGGGGGCGTCCATACACTCGGGCGCTCCACACGCAGGAGATAACCCCATGAAGAAGATTGGCCTGGCCGGCGCGTTCTGCGCCCTGGCCGCAGCCCTGGGCATCGGTTCAGCCCACGCACAGATCCTCATTGGCCAGACGGTGGGCATCACCGGATCGGCCGCAGCCACCGTGGCCGAGTCCATGCAGGGCGCAGCCCTCTACATCGACCATGTCAACGCCAGGGGCGGGGTCGGCGGGCAGAAGGTAGAGGTGCTGTCACTGGACGACAAGTTCGACCCCAAGCTCACCCTGGACAACACCCGCACGCTGATCGAACAAAAAGGTGTCATCGGCCTGTTCATGACCCGTGGCACGCCCCACACCCAGGGCATCATCCCGGTGTTGGAGCAGCATGGCGTGCCGCTGGTGGGCCCATCCACCGGGGCGATTGCGCTGCACCAGCCAGTGAGCAAATACGTGTTCAACGTGCGTGCACCCTACCAGCGCGAAGTGACCAAGGCCATCTCGCACCTGCACACACTGGGCATCCAGCGCATTGGCGTGGTGCATGTGGACGACACATTTGGCGTCGACGGGCTGGCCGGCGCACAGGCGGGGTTCAAGGCCAACAACATCGAAGCGCTGTTCATCGAAAAATTTGACCGCACCAAGCCCGACTACAGCGCCATCGCGCCCCGCGTGGCCGGCAAGCAGCCCCAGGCCGTGATTTTCATCGGCACCGGTGCGGCGGTGGTTGATGGCATCAAGGCCTTGCGCGCCGCGGGCGTTGCCGGCCAGATCGTCACGCTGTCCAACAACGCGTCAGGCGGCTTTGTGAAGGCGCTGGGCGACCAGGCCCGGGGCGTGGTGGTGACGCAGGTGTTCCCGTCCGAGCGCTCGCTCAACTACCCCGTGATCAAGGAGGCCATCGACCTGGCCAAGGCCAGGAACATCGGGGACCTGACGCCCGCCATGCTGGAAGGTTTTGTGAGCGCCAAGGTGCTGGTCGAAGGCCTCAAGCGCGCGGGCGCCAAGCCCGACCGCGCCAAGCTGCATGCGGGGTTGGAGAGCATCCACAAGTGGGACCTGGGCGGGCTGGAGCTGAGCTACAGTCCCACCGACCACAGCGGGCTGGACTTCTCCGACCTGTCCATCATCGGCACGGACGGCCGCTTCAAGCGCTGACACGGCACAGGCGCCCCGCGCCACACGAAGACAAGACACCAAAAAAAGGCCCTGCCAGCAATCGCTGGCAGGGCCTTTGTCATGCCAGGCAGTGCGCTTATTGCGCGCTGGCAGCCGATGCGGGGGCAGCAGCTGGCGCAGGTGCCGCTGCGGGCGCGGCCGCACTGGCGGGTGTCTCGGGGGCATGCACCGCATCGGCACCGTGCTTTTCACCGCCCATGTCGGCCTTGTCGCCCGCCGTGATGATCACGTACATCGACAAGGCGGCAAACAAGACGAAGCCAACAACAATCTTCCACATATCAATATCTCCTGGGATGGGTTTGTTCAATCAAGGGGCCTGGCTGACGCGCAGGGTTGTGGGTTGTACTGGTGCGCGGCACAAGCCCCTTGATGGAACACAGGGCCCGACCCTTGCGGGGCGGGCCCTGTACACCGGTCAGTAACGATCAGTCGTTGGCGTAGATGTCCACGTCCTTGGTTTCCTTGATGAACAGGCCACCAATCACGACCGTGGCACCGGCGATGATGATGGGGTACCACAGGCCGTTGTACATGTTGCCGGTCTGGGCCACGATGGCAAACGCCGTGGTGGGCAGCAGGCCGCCGAACCAGCCGTTACCAATGTGGTACGGCAGGGACATGGACGTGTAACGGATGCGGGTAGGGAACATTTCCACCAGCATGGCGGCGATGGGGCCGTACACCATGGTCACCAGCAACACCAGGTAGGTCAGGATGATGGTGACCATCACCTTGTCGATACGGGCAGGGTCTGCCTTGGTGGGGTAGCCCGCAGCCTTCAGTGCATCGGCCACAGCCTTCTTGAACTCGCCATCTTTCTTCTTGGCTTCGTCAGCGGGCAGGCCCTTGCTGGTGTACGAGGCGATGACGGTTTCACCGATCTTGATGGAGGCGGGGGTGCCCGCGGCGCCCACGGCGTTCTCGTAGCTCACTGAGGCGCCAGCCAGCACCTGCTTGGCGATGTCGCACGAGCTGGTGAACTTGGTGGTACCTGTGGGGTTGAACTGGAACGAGCATTCCTTGGGGTCTGCCGTCACGATCACCTGATTCTTGGCCTGGGCTTCAGCCAGGGCAGGGTTGGCCGCCTTGGTCAGTGCGCCAAACACGGGGAAGTAGGTCAGCGCGGCCAGCAGGCAGCCCGCCAGGATGATGGGCTTGCGGCCAATCTTGTCAGACAGCGAACCGAAGACGATGAAGAACGGCGTGCCAATCAGCAGCGACACAGCCACAAAGATGTTGGCAGTGGCGCCATCGACCTTCAGTGCTTGCGTCAGGAAGAACAGCGCATAGAACTGGCCCGAGTACCACACCACGGCCTGGCCGGCGGTCAGGCCCACCAGTGCCAGGATCACGATCTTCAGGTTCTTCCACTGGCCGAAGGATTCGGTCAGCGGGGCCTTGGAAGTCTTGCCCTCGGCCTTCATCTTCTGGAACGCAGGCGACTCATTCATCGACAGGCGGATCCAGACCGAGATGGCCAGCAGCAGGATCGACACGATGAACGGAACACGCCAGCCCCAATCACCAAAGGCTTCTTCGCCCAGCACGGTGCGGGTGCCCAGGATCACCATCAGCGACAGGAACAGGCCCAGCGTGGCCGTGGTCTGGATCCAGGCGGTGTAGGCGCCGCGCTTGCCGTGCGGAGCATGCTCGGCCACATAGGTGGCTGCGCCGCCGTACTCACCACCCAGTGCCAGGCCTTGCAGCAGGCGCAGGATGATCAGGATGACGGGGGCTGCCACACCGATGGACGCGTAGGTCGGCAAGATACCCACGATGAAGGTGGACAGGCCCATGATCAGGATGGTGACCAGGAACGTGTACTTGCGGCCGATCATGTCGCCCAGGCGGCCGAAGAAGATGGCGCCGAAGGGGCGAACAATGAAGCCCGCAGCAAACGCCAGCAGCGCGAAAATGAACGCCGAACCGGCATCCAGACCGCTGAAGAACTGCTTGGCAATGATGGCTGCGAGCGAGCCGTACAGGTAAAAGTCGTACCACTCGAAAACGGTGCCGAGCGACGAAGCGAAGATGACCTTCCTCTCTTCGGGCGACATCGGCCGCGGTGCGGGATGAACAGTTGCCATGGTGTGTGTCTCCTATTGGTGTTACAGACCGCACTGCGGCGGGCTGTACGCATTCTTGGAGATGGCACTGACCACCCTCTGACGCGAAACCAACAAGAGCTTTCACCAAACTGACCGCTCTCTGACAACTTAGGGTGAAACCCGCAGAGGCGCTTTCAGGATGCGAGAGTCGCTCAGCTTTTGGGCGGCAAGCCCGAGGGAAGCTGACGAACGGCGTCCCAGTCCGGACCGTCGAACCACGCGTCGCCATCGAGGTAGGCACGCAGCATGGGCAGGCTGTCGAGCCCCCAGAACAGCTTGCCATCCACCCCGAACGCGGGCACGCCGAAAACGCCAGCGGCCTGCGCCGCTTCGGTGTTGGCGCGCAGCAAGCCCTTGGGGCCGTCACTGTTCACGTCCTGCCCGGTGCGCACCTGGTCGGCCAGGGCCTCGGCCAGTGCGGCCAGGCGCGCAGGGTCCAGCGCGTCGCCGCCGCCCTGCCACACATGGCGCAGCACCGTGCCCGCCACATAGCGGTTGATGCTGCCGTCGTCACTGCAGGCCAGGGCCTGTCGCAGCAGGGGCAGCGGGTTGAACGGGTGGCGCGCGGGCATCTGCAGCGGCGTGCCTTGCGCATGGCCCAGCCAGGTCACGTGGCGGTAGGTCCAGTCGCGCTTGGGGGCTATGCCCGCAGGCCCCGGGTTGCCATGCTGCTGCAGCAAGGCACCCAGCAACACGGGCTGGTAGGCCACGCTGTAGCTCAGCCCTTCCAGCACCTCGGGCAAGCGCTCAAACGCCAGCCAGGCATAGGGAGAAATGAAGTCCAGGTAGAACGTGATGCGCTTCATGCTTCGGCCTCCGGCACGGGCCATGCAATGCCGGCGCGTTGCAACAACTGCGCCCAGATGGCGCGCCGCTGCGGAGCGTCGGCGCGCGACCAGGCGCGGATTTCATCCAGTGTGCGAAAGCAGCCTTCGCAGTGGCTGCGGTCAGGCGTCATGCGGCACACCGAAATGCAGGGCGAGGGCACCGGCTCCGTGCTTTTTGGGTCAAATTGGCCGGTAGCGCTAGTCTCTTTTGCCTTGGCAGCTAGCAAATCAATAGCATTCATGCGGCAGCCTGGGTTGCAGAGGCATCAGCAACAGGCGCTTGCACCACGTCCACCACGGGCGCGCCCGTCAGGCGCTGCAGGTCGCTGGGATGCAGGGGGAACACGCCGTGTGGGTGGCCTGCTGCGGCCCACACCACCTCAAAGCGCAGCAGGTCCTGGTCGATGAGCGTGACTGGCGGCGTGGCATGCGCCACCGGCGACACGCCGCCAATCGAAAAGCCGGTGCGCGATTTCACAAACTCGGCGTCGGCCCGGCCGATCTTGCCGCCCACATGGGCTTCCACCTTCTTCTCGTCCACGTGGCGGTCGCCCGATGTGACCACCAGCACCGCCGCGTCGTCGCTCTTGCGACGGAAGATGATGCTCTTGGCCACCTGCCCTACCAAAATACCCAGTGCATCGGCGGCCTGCTGCGCGGTGCGCGCGGCATCGTCCAGCATCTGCGGCAGATGCGGGTGGCCGCGCCGCTGCAGCTCGGCAGCCACACGCTGTACGCCCTCGGGCAGGTTCTTCAGTTCGGCTCCACACATGCGCGTTGGTCTCCAGCGGGTCCACGGGGGACGTGATTCGGTCGGGTCTCCCTCCATTTTGCCGCGCGCCATGGCCTCCTCGGTACAGGGGCTGGCATGTCCCTGCGCTGCGCTCCAGCACCCGGGCCAAATCAGGCCACTTTACAAACAGGAAATGTGCGCCCCCCACAATGCGCCGAACCTTCCCAACCCAACCGCTCCCACGCCCATGAACGATGCTGCGTTGTCCCCGCTGCGCCCGAGCCTGCCTGCGCCCTCCCCCGCCGACACTGTGCCAGGCGGCGCCGCCAGCCCCGCCCTCGGCGCCTCGCCATACCGGGGAGCATTGCTGGGGCTGCTGCTGATCGCCGGCACCCTGGCGGGCTGCAGCAAGCCGAGCGAAGCACCCGCACCGGCCAAGGCCGCCTCCGAAGTGGGCGTGGTCACGCTCAAGCAGCAAAGCCAGCAGCTCGAAGCCACCCTGCCCGGTCGCACCCGCGCCTCGCTCACGGCCGAGGTGCGACCCCAGGTGTCCGGCATCCTGCAAAAGCGCTTGTTCACCGAAGGAATGCTGGTGCGCCAGGGCCAGCCGCTGTACCAGATCGATGACGCCTCGCTGCGAGCCACCGAGGCCAGCGCGCAGGCAGCCCTCGCCAAGGCCGAGGCCACTGCGCGCACCCAGGAAGCCACAGCCAAACGCAATGCGGAGCTGGTGAAGATCGACGCCATCAGCCAGCAGGCGTTTGAAGAAAGCCAGGCCGCCGCCGCCCAGTCGCGATCCGACGTGGCCGTGGCCCAGGCCAACCTGGCCACCGCACGCATCAACCTCAAGTACAGCCGCATCGAGGCCCCGATCAGTGGACGCATCAGCCTGTCCAACGTGACGCCGGGAGCGCTGGTCACAGCCAACCAGGCCGATGCGCTGACCTCCATCGTCCAGCTCGACCCGATGTATGTGGACTTCACCCAGTCCACCACCGAGCTGATGCAGTTGCAGCGGGACTGGGAGGCGGGACGCTTCCAGAAGGTCGAGGGCGACAAGATCCCGGTGCGCATCAGGCTGGACGACGGCACCGAGTACGCGCAGCGTGGCCAGTTGCAGTTTGCCGGCGTGATCGTCAACGCCACCACCGGCACCGTCACGCTGCGCGCCGTGGTGCCCAACCCCAAGGGCACGCTGATGCCCGGCATGTACGTGCAGGCGCTGCTGCCCACCGGCCTGGCGCCAGAGGCCCTGCTGGTGCCCCAGCAGGCCGTGGCCCGCGACCTCACCGGCAAACCCAGCGTGCTGGTGGTCAAAGAGGGCGACGTGGTGGAAAAGCGCCCGATCAACATCGACCGCGCGGTGGGCAACCAGTGGCTGCTGCAGGGTGGGCTGGCTGCGGGCGAGCGCGTGGTCGTCGAGGGCTTCCAGCGGGTCAAGCCCGGCGACAAGGTACGTGCAGTGGAAGTGGACCCCAAAGCGCCCGCCAAGGGTCGCAAGGGCGCACAAGGCGCCGACGCGCCGCCTGCCGCGGGTGCCGCGCCCGCCTCGGCCCCAGCGGCCTCCCGCTGAGCACGAAGGACGCAGCACATGGCTCAGTTCTTCATCAACCGGCCCATCTTTGCCTGGGTCATCGCCATCATCATCATGCTGGGCGGTGCGCTGTCCATCGTCACGCTGCCGCTGGAGCAGTACCCCGACATCGCTCCGCCCCGCGTGACCATTGGCTCGCAATACACCGGTGCCTCGGCTGAGACGGTCGAGAACTCGGTGACGCAGATCATCGAGCAGCAACTCAAGGGCATCGACAACATGCTCTACATGAGCTCAACCTCGGACGCCTCGGGCCGCTCGCGCACCACGCTGACCTTCGCGCCCGGCACCAACATCGACGTGGCGCAGGTGCAGGTGCAAAACAAACTGCAGGCCGCCACCAACCGCCTTCCCGACGCCGTCAAGAGCCGGGGCGTGTTCGTGAACAAGGGCGGGCAGGACTTCCTGGTCACCTACAGCTTCTTCTCCAAGGACACGGCGATGAGCGCCGTGGACATCGGCGACTTTCTGACCAGCAGCCTGGTGGACGTGATCGGCCGCATCGACGGGGTCGGTGACGTCACGGTGTTCGGCACCAACTACGCCATGCGCATCTGGATGGACCCGGCCAAGATGGAGAAGTACGCGCTGATGCCATCGGACCTGGTGAATGCGCTCAATGCCCAGAACGCCCAGGTGTCTGCAGGCCAGCTGGGCGCCCTGCCCGCGGTGGCCGACCAGCAGCTCAACGCCACCATCACCGCCCGCACCAAGCTCAAGACCGTGGAGCAGTTCGAGGCTATCGTGCTCAAGTCTGCGCTCGATGGCTCAGTGGTCACCGTCAAGGACGTGGCCCGCGTGGAGCTGGGCGCCGAGAACCTGACCGTGAAGGCCAAGCTCAACGGCATGCCCGGCGCAGGCATGGGCATTGTGCTGGCCGATGGCGCCAACGCCATGCAGGTGGCCGACGCCATTGCCGCCAAGCTGGCTGAACTCAAGCCCTACTTTCCCAACCAGATCGACTACTTCGTGAGTTCGGACTCCACGCCCTTCGTGCGCGCATCCATCAAGGAAGTGGTCAGCGCACTGGGCGAGGCCATGATCCTGGTGGTGATCGTGATGTTCGTGTTTTTGCAGAACTTCCGCGCCACCCTGATCCCCGCCATCGCAGTGCCGGTGGTGCTTTTGGGCACCTTCGGCGTACTGTCGCTGGCGGGTTATTCGATCAACACGCTGACCATGTTTGCCATGGTGCTGGCCATCGGCCTGCTGGTGGACGATGCGATCGTGGTGGTCGAAAACGTCGAGCGGGTAATGCACGAGACCGGCCTGTCGGCCAAGGAGGCCACCCGCCAGTCCATGCGCGAGATCACGCCCGCCCTGGTGGGCATCGGGGTCACGCTGTCGGCGGTGTTTGTGCCCATGGCGTTTTTCGGCGGCTCGACCGGCGTGATCTACCGGCAGTTCTCCATTACCATCGTCGCGGCCATGGCGCTGTCGGTGTTCGTGGCGCTGACCCTCACACCGGCGCTGTGCGCCACGCTGCTCAAGCCCGCAGCCGCCTCGGCCGGGCATGACCGGCCGATCCGCCGCGGCCTGCTGGGCCTCAACGACCGGTTCTTTCGCTGGTTCAACCACCATTTCGACGCCACCGCCGCGCGCTACCAGGGTACGGTGGCCTACACACTGCGCCGCACCAAGCGCATGGCGCTGATCTTTCTGGCGGTGTGTGGCGTGGTATGGCTGCTCATGGCGCGCCTACCCACATCCTTCCTGCCCGATGAGGACCAGGGTTTCCTGTATGTGAACGTGAACCTGCCCTCGGGCGCTGCAGACACGCGGCTGCAGAGCGTGCTGGACCAGGTGCGCGACTACTTCTCGCAGCAGCCCGATGTGCTGAGCTTCTACCAGGTCTCGGGCATCAACGGCGACCAGGCCTCGGCACGGGGCTTTGTGCGCCTGAAGTCCTGGGAAGACCGTCCCCTGGCCAATCAGGCCGCCGCGCAGATCGCCTTCAAGGCCACGCGCGATCTGGCATCCATCCGCGATGCACGGGTGCTGGTGGTCATGCCCCCGGCGGTGCGGGGCCTGGGCTCCAGTTCGGGTTTCAACTTCGTGATCAAGGACATGAACGGCCTGGGCCACCAGGCGCTGTTGGCGGCCACCAACACCTTCCTGATCGAAGCACGCAAGCGGCCCGAGTTGACCAACCTGCGCATGACCAACCTGGAGGACGCCAGCGAGCTGCGCCTGGTGATCGACGACCGCAAGGCCGCCGCGCTCGGGCTGTCGTACAACGACATCAACAGCGTGCTGTCCAGCGCCATTGGTGGCACTTATGTGAACGACTTCCTGAACAACGAACGGGTCAAGCGCGTGTACATCCAGGGCGACGCCCCGGCGCGCATGCTGCCGCAGGACGTGGCGCGCTGGAGCGTGCGCAACAGCAAGGGCGAGATGGTGCCGTTCGGCGCGTTCTCCACCAGCTACTGGGCGTACGGCTCGCCCCAGCTGCTGCGCTACAACGGCAACCCGGCGTACGAGCTGGAAGGCCGCGCAGCACCGGGCGTTAGCTCCGGCGCAGCCATGAAGATCGTGGAAGACATCCTGCGCACCCTGCCTCCGGGCATCGGCTACGAATGGACGGGCGCCTCGCTGCAGGAACGCCAGTCCGGCGCCCAGGCCCCCCTGCTGTACGCGATCTCGATCCTCTTCGTGTTCCTGTGCCTCGCGGCCCTGTATGAAAGCTGGACGGTGCCGCTGTCGGTGATCCTCGCCGTGCCGCTGGGTGTGGTGGGCGCACTGGCGGCCACCTACACGCGGGGCTTGACCAACGATGTGTACTTTCAGGTGGGGCTGCTGACCACGGTGGGGCTGGCGTCGAAAAACGCGATCCTGATCGTGGAGTTTGCGGTGCAGCTGCAGGAGCAGGGCAAGAACCTGTTCGACGCCATCGTCGCCGCCGTGCGCCTGCGCCTGCGGCCCATCCTGATGACCTCGCTGGCGTTCGGCTTCGGGGTAATCCCGCTGGCCATTGGCACCGGCGCGGGCGCGGGCGGGCGGGTGGCCATCGGCACCGCCGTGCTGGGCGGCATGCTGGCTTCCACGGTGCTGGGCATCTTTCTGGTGCCGGTGTTCTTCTTGCTGATCCGCCGCTGGTTCAAGAGCCGGTCGCGCAGCGAGGACAACGCCCCGCCACCGCCTGCCACCACCCCACCGCACCCCACTCAGGAGAGCGCAGCATGACGCGCCCACTCTTATCGCCAGGCCGCCAGCGCCGCCGGCCTGCCGCCATCGCTGCAGCCTTGGCAACCGCCGCACTGCTCGCGGGCTGCAACCTTGCCCCCACACACCAGACACCTGCCCTGTCGGTACCCGACGCCGTCGGTACCACGAGCGGATCGCCCGCCCTGGCCAGTGAGGCCAGCCTGCAGGCCGCAGCGGCGCTGGGCTGGGTGCAGGCCCAGCCGCTGCGCGATGTCATTGCCCTCGCGCTGTCGAACAACCGCGACCTGCGCGTGGCCGTCGAGACCATCGAACGGGCCCGCGCCCAGTACGGCATCACCCGCGCCGACCTGTTGCCCAGCGTCACCGCGCAGGCGCAGGCCAGCCGGGCGCGCACCGCCGCTGGCATGAGCAGCGCCACAGCCCCTGCGCAGGTGGCCACGCAGTACACGGCACAACTAGGATTTGCCAGCTACGAAATTGACTTCTGGGGCCGCGTGCGCAACCTCAACGAGGCAGCGCTGCAGCAGTTCCTGCAGAGCCAGCAGAACCAGCGCAACATCCAGACGGGCCTGATTGCCGACGTGGCCAACGCATGGCTCACCCTGGCCGCCGATGAGGCGCGACTGCAGCTGGCACGCGACACCCTGGCCAGCCGCGAGAAGGCCTATGCGCTGACCGAACGCATCCATGCCATCGGCTCCACCTCGGGCCTGGTGCTGGCCCAGGCGCAGACCACGGTGGACTCTGCGCGCGGCGATGTGGCCACCTATCTGGCCCAGGTGGAGCGCGACCGCAACGCCCTGCAACTGCTGGTGGGAGGCCCGGTGCCCGCCGCCCTCTGGCCCACCGCCAGCACACTGCGCGCAGACGCGCAGGCCCCGGCGGCATTGCAGCCCGTGCCGGTGCCACTGGCGTCCAGCGTGCTGCTCGCCCGCCCCGATGTGCAGGCCGCCGAAAACGCCCTGCGCGCCACTGAGGCGAACATCGGCGCAGCGCGTGCCGCCCTGTTCCCCACCATCAGCCTCACGGCCAACCTGGGCACCGGAAGCCGCGAGCTGGACGGCCTGTTTGGCGCGGGCAGCAGCACCTGGAGCTTTGTGCCGTTGGTCCGCCTGCCCATCTTCGACGCCGGCCGCAACCGCGCCAACGTGCAGGTGGCCGAGGCCAACCAGCGCATCGCGGTGGCCCAGTACGAAAAGGCCGTGCAGACCGCGTTCCGCGAGACCGCCGATGTGCTGGCCGACCGCGCGCAGTGGGACGAGCGCATTGCCGCACAGACGCGGCTGGTGGCCTCCACCCAGAAAGCGTTCGACCTGTCGGAGGCGCGTTTCAAGGCCGGGGTGGACAACTACCTCACGGTACTGGATGCGCAGCGCAGCCT
>NZ_JADHVT010000120.1 GCF_016783915.1 Acidovorax sp. | reverse complement strand
GTTCGAGAAACTGCCGCGCGGCCTCGCGGCTAACGGGGAACTCTGCGCGGTTGCGCCAGCGCGTGTCCTCGGTATAGGCCAGGGCCACGCGCGCAGGGTCGCGCGAGTTCCAGCCATCTTCGGCCAGGCGCACTTTTTCGGTGGCAGTGTGTTGTGTGAATGGAGGCAAGGGCGGGCGTGTATCCATGGGTGGCCTTGGCGGTGAGTGATGGATGTGTGGACAAGTCTGTCTACATGTTCATCATAAATCGATGTAGACAGACTTGTCTACAATCCTCGGATGACTTTTGACCCCCTGCCCATCGGCTGGCAAGACTTGCCCCCCCGAGACCGTCTGCTGCACACCGCGCATGCGCTGTTTTACCGAGACGGTATTCGGGCCACGGGCATCGACCGGGTGATCGCGGAATCTGGCGTGACCAAGGTCACCTTTTACCGCCACTTCCCGAGCAAGAACGCCCTCATTTGTGCGTATCTGGAGTACCGGCACGCGGGCTGGGTGGCCTGGTTTTCCGACGCGTTGCAGCGCCACGGAAAGACGCTGCGCCAAGGAGCGCATCGCGTGCACGCCCTGGCACCGGCCCTGGCCGAGTGGCTCGGCAGTGAGCACTTTCGGGGCTGTGCCTTCATCAACAGCGTGAGCGAGCTGGGGGAGACCGTCCCGGAAGTGGTGGAGATCGCGAGGCGCCACAAGCTCGAAATGACGGCGTTGCTCGCCACCTTGCTACCTGTGTCTGCCCAACAGACGCAGGATGCACAAGCGCTGACGCTGGTGGTGGAAGGCGCGATCGTGCGCGTGCAGATGGGCGAACCCGTGCGGGCGGTTGTGGCCACGGTGTCCCGCCTGACGAATGCCCTGGTGCCTGCGCTGGCCCCACGCGAAGGGTGAGCCTTTGAAGAGGGGCTTGCCGGCCTAGGCCAACCCTGCTGACGGCAGTCCGCGTATTCAGTTCAGCCGGGCACCTTGTGTGGCACCGTGGCGCGTGCGCTGGTCATACTGCTTTTCGCGCGCCACATGGTCCTGCAGTAGCCGGTGACCCAGCGCGTTGGCATCGCGCTCGAGGGTGGCGCAATCGGACGCTGCGGGCATCTGGCGGATGGCCTGGTCGATGGCTTGTGCTGCGTCGCGCCCGATCTGCACATGGCCTTGCTCATGGTGGGACAGCGCCTGCACATACCGATCAAAAACTGCCCGCTGTTCCTGGCTGGCTGTCAGCAGCTCGGGCAGTTGCACTTCAGTGCGCAGCCGGGTCTTGACCTCGGTGATCGCACAGCGGCCTGAGGCTTCGCGCCACCACCGGAAGGTCCAGCGTACGTTCCAGCGGGTGTAGCCATGAAAGCGCTGCCCTTCCACCGAAATGGGGGTTGCGGCATGCAGGGCCGCACGCAGGGTCTCGCCGGGCTGGGCGCGCACCACGTAGGGCCGCTGGGTGTTTTCTTCTTCGACGGCCGCGTGCGCTCCGCCTGCAGACAGCAGAAAGGCCACCACCCACCTCAGACGCGAGCAGGGCGGCAGACGCGGCAGCACCGATGCAGTCAGTCGCCCCACGGCAGCATCAGCGTGAGCAGCGACAGCTGGTCGAACTCGGGTGCAAAGGCGTCGATGATCTGCTGCGGCTCGGGGCACAAAGTGGTGTCGGTGATCACGCCAAACTGGACGCCTCCACCGTAGCTCAGGATGGAGACACCGAGGCCAATGTCACCCGACTGCGGCACCCAGAACATGCACTGCGTGACACGTGAGCCACACAGTGTCAGCTGCTCCTTGGGCCCGGGCACATTGGTCATCACGGCCGTGGTCTTGCGGCCGAACAGGTTGAGCAGCGCATCCTGCGCAGGCTTGATCATCAGGCCCGCCACGGCCAGCATGGCAAATGCCAGGATGGGCTGGGTACTGCCCTTGAGCGCATTCATGCGCTTGCGCACCTCGTACACGCGCTCGACAGGGTTGGCCACGCCAATCGGCAGCACCAGCGGCACCAGGCCAAAGCGGTTGCCCAGCTTCCACGCCTCCTCCATGGGGCGCAGGTTGACCGGGATCATCGCGCGAATCTCCTGGCCCGTAGGGTCGTCTCCCTGGCTGCGCAGGTAGCCGCCGATGGCGCCCGCCACGCATGACAGCAGCACGTCGTTGATGGAGCAGTTGAGTGCCTTGCCGATGGCCTTGACCTCCTCCAGCGGGATCGGCGGGCACCAGGCCACGCGCTTGGCGCTGCCGGGCTGGCCCTTGAGGCGCGTGGGGGAGTCGTCGGGCATGAGCGCCAATGCCGCCGCATCGCTGACGAGCTGGTAGGCCACGCGGGCCATGTCCATGGTGCCGGCCAGTCCGTGGTGCATGGCCTTTTCCGGGTCGCCCAGCATCTGCAACGACTTGGCAGCGCTGTCGCCCGCCAGATCCAGGGCCTTGACGGTGAGGCCGGTGAAGGGCTTGATGAGTGCGTCGGCGATCCAGTCCTCGGCGGTGGCGCCGTCCTTGTCGGCCCGGGGTTTGCGTTTGGGGGGCTCGGAGCCGCCATCGACCAGCGACATGGTCACCGAGATGAGTGCAATGCCGTCGGCAATGCAGTGGTGGATGCGCACGATGAGCGCGCTACCCTTGGCGCCGTCGTCACCGACAAAGTCTTCGATCAGGTGCATCTGCCACAGCGGCCGGCGGGTATCGAGCGGCTGCATGGCGAGTTCGCCCACGCGGTCCTGCAGCGCGCGCTGCATGCTGTGGCCTTGTTGGTGGGGCAGCTTCTCACGCAGCACATGTGCGGCGATGTCGAAGTTGCGGTCCTCCACCCAGGTGGCGCCTGCGGCATCTTCCACCACGCGCTGGCGAAAGCGCGGGTACTGCAGCAGGCGCTGCTGCACGCGGTCGCACAGGGCCTCCCAGGTGATGCCGGGCGACAAGGTCCACACCCCGTTGATCATCATCAGGTTGCTGTGCGAGTCCATGCGCAGCCAGGCGGTATCGACCTTGCTCATGCGCTCGCCCGACAGGCCCAGCATGCCGGTGGCGGCGCGGCGCACGTTCTTTTGCACCACGGTCGCGGCCTTGCGGGCTGCGGGGGGCAGGGCCTGGGCGGCCTTGCGTGCCACCTCAGGCGCCTGGTCGCGCATGGTGCGCAGGGGGCTCGTGCTGCGGCCGGGGGCGGCTTTGCGGGGGGCTGGAATGCGGGTCACCATCAGATGTACACCTGTTGTTTGATTTTTGGGGGCTTGCCTCTATGGATTGAGCGGCCCCGGGCCGTGCTCAGCCCGTAAGATACAACGCAGCAAACCCTTGCCGACACCGTTCTTTCCCTCCCCCCACACATCCCAAGGAGCACACCGACATGGCCGACCTCAATGCCACCTTCGAAGCCGCCGTGGCCAATTCCAAGAACCTGAGCGAGCGTCCCGACAACGCCACGCTGCTCAAGATCTACGCGCTGTACAAGCAAGCCACCGCCGGCGACAACACCGAGAAGAAGCCCAGCTTCTCCGACATGGTGGGCCGTGCCAAGTGGGACGCCTGGGAAAAGCTCAAGGGCACGGGCGCCGACGAGGCCAAACAGCAGTATGTGGACCTGATCACCTCGCTGAGCTGATACGGCGTTCCTTCCAAAGAAAAAGGCGACCTCGGTCGCCTTTTTCTTTGGGCAGCAGGGAGGCGTGTCTAACGCTGAACCCACCCCTTGGGCAGCCCCGCCTCGGGCGTCATGCCGTAGACCGGCTCGCCCGGAAGCCCCGCCTGCAGCGGTGCGCGTGCGGCCATCAGGCGCTTCAGGTCCACCCCCGTGGTGATGCCCATGGCTTCGAACATGAACACCAGGTCTTCCGTCACCACGTTGCCCGACGCGCCCGGTGCATAGGGGCAGCCGCCCAGGCCGCCCAGCGACGCATCAAAGGTTCGCACCCCCACGTCGTAGGCCGCCAGGCAGTTGGCCAGGCCCAGGCCCCGGGTGTTGTGCATGTGGGCAGCCCCGGCCTTGGCGCCCAGCTCAGCGCGCAGGCGCGTGAACAGGCGGCGCACCTGGGCCGGGTTAGCCATGCCGCTGGTGTCTGACAACCCCACCTCATCGGCACCAGCCTCGGCACACAGGCCTGCGAGCCAGATCACATCGTCTTCGGGCACCTCGCCCTGCAGGCTGCAGCCAAAGGCCGTGGACAAGCCCACCTCCACCAGCATGCTGCCGGGAGCCTGCGCGTCGCGCAGCCGGGCCACGGCACGCACTTCTTCGACCATGGCTTCGCGCGTCTTGCGCACATTGGCCAGAGAATGGGCGGCGCTGGCCGATACCGGCAGGGTGACCTTGTGCACCCCGGCCGCCAGCGCCGCCTCGGCGCCGCGCAGGTTGGGCGCAAGTGCCATCACGGTGATGCCGGGGTAGGTGAGCGCGTGGCGCACCACCTCGGCCACATCCGCCATCTGCGGCAGCAGGCGTGCGGGGACAAACGAGCCGACTTCGATCTCGCGTAGGCCCGCAGCCACCAGGGCGTCGATCCAGCGCAGCTTGTCCGCCGTGGGCATGGTGGCTTGCACGGACTGCAGGCCATCGCGCGGGCCGACTTCGCTGATGAGTATTTGGGGAGGCGTCATGGTGCTGGGCGGATGAAGCCGGTGAGGATAGCGCGCTGGCGCCACCAGAGGGTGTCTTGCGCTTTTGAACAAAGTGGCAGTTTGGATTGCCATACCGGTAAACAGCTCTGCAATATGCGGCAGATTGGGCGATTCCTATTGTTTTGGCGCTTCGGGACACTGCAGGGAGCCGTATCCATTCCCATTCGGAGACAAGCGCCATGCCTTCACACCATCATTTTTCCACCCGCTACCTCAGTGCCTCCGATGTCATCGACATGGTGCAGCGCAAAGGGGTCGAGGCCTGCCTGCACGGTATCGCCAACTACATCCATGCCGACTTTCTGCGCTGGGGCGCGTTCGATAAATCGGCGCGTGTGGCCAGCCATTCGCGCGACGGCGTGATCGAACTCATGCCCATTGCCGACAACCAGACCTATGCGTTCAAGTACGTCAACGGCCACCCCAAAAACACGCGCTGGGGCCTGTCCACGGTGATGGCATTTGGCGTGCTGGCCGATGTGGCTACGGGCGCTCCGCTTTTGCTGAGTGAACTCACACTCACCACCGCCCTGCGCACCGCCGCCATGTCGGCCGTGGCCGCCCGCGCACTTGCGCGGCCTGGCAGCCGCACCATGGCGCTGATCGGCAACGGCGCCCAAAGCGAGTTCCAGGCGCTGGCCTTTCACCACCTGCTGGGCATCACCACGCTGCGGCTGTTTGATACCGACCTGGCTGCCACCGCCAAGCTGCAGGCCAACCTGCAAGGTACGGGCCTGCGCATCGTGGTCTGCACCAGCACCGCCGAGGCCGTGCGCGGCGCCGACATCGTGACCACGGTAACGGCCGACAAGACCAACGCCACCATCCTCACGCCCGACATGCTGGCGCCCGGCATGCACATCAACGCAGTGGGCGGCGACTGCCCCGGCAAGACCGAGCTGCATGCCGACGTGCTGCTGCAGGCGCAGGTGTTTGTGGAATACGCACCGCAAACCCGCATCGAAGGCGACATCCAGCAGCTGCCTGCCGACTTTGCTGTGACCGAGCTGTGGGAGGTGCTGGCAGGCCAATGCGCCGGCCGGGCCAGCGATGCGGCGGTGACGGTGTTCGACTCGGTGGGCTTTGCGCTGGAGGACTTTTCTGCACTGCGCTTCTTGCGCGATACCGCGGCCGAGCTGGGCATGGGCCACCCTATCGAACTCATCCCGGAGCTGTCAGACCCCAAGAACCTGTTCGGGCTGCTGCACACGCGCAACCCTTTGCTGCGCGCTGCTGCCTGACGCCTGTCCGGTCAGACTTTCTCAGTCTCGCCACACCACACTGCTGGCCGGATCGGCGCGTGTGGTGCGGAAATGGTTGGCTGGGTGCGTGGGGTCCGCCATGCCGAACGAGATGCCGCAGACGATGCTGCGGTCCTCGCCAATGCCCAGCGCCTCGCGCAGCACGCTGGGGTAGGACGCGAGCGCGGCCTGTGCGATGGAGCCCGCGCCCAGGCTGTGCGCGGCGAGCATGAAGTTGCTGACGTAGGCACCGCAGTCCACCGCACCATAGACGCCCAGTGCCTCGTCGCTGGTGATGATGGCCACGTGCGGCGCGCCAAACATCGTGAAGTTCTGCGCCGCCTGTTGCGCGGAGGCTTCGCGGTCGCCCTTGGCAATGCCCAGGGCTTCGTACAGGCCCCAGCCGCATTCACGCCGCCGCTCCTGGTACACGCCCCGGTATTCGCGGGGCCAGGGCAGGTCGGGCGCAGGCGCTGCGGTGGCCATGTGTGACTGCAGCGCAGCGCGCAGGCGTTCCAGCGTGGCGCCACTGGCAATGGTGAGCTGCCAGGGCTGCGCGTTGCACCACGAGGCCGTGCGTTGCGCGGTGGCCAGAATGGCTTCGATGGTGGCGCGCTGCAGCGGCTCGGGCAAAAAGGCGCGGCAGCTGTAGCGGGTGTGGAGCAGTGTGGAGAGGATGTCAAACGCCGGGCTGTGGGCGGCAGTGTCCGTGGCGGTGGATGTCATGGTGACGGCCCTGGTGGCTAAGCCTTCTTGGCTTTGGCGGCAGGTTTGGCCGCCGCCTTCGTGCCTGGCTTGTCTGTGCTTGCCTCGGCTGCGTGCTTCTTCTTGTCGGCAGTGGGCTTCTTGGCGCCGGGGTGGGGCGCATTGAGCAGGGCGTCGAGCTGTTCGCCAATTTCGGCCTCGATGCGGTCCTTGAACGCGCCGAACAGAAAGCCCAGCTGCGCCTTCATCTCGAACTGGTGCGCATCTACCAGCAGGGTACCCTTGACGCCCGAGCGGGTGAAGGTGAGCAGGTCTTCTTTCTCGCCCTCTTCGTAGGTGCATTCCATGTCGAATTTTTCTTCGGCCTTTTCGGCCCAGGAGAAGGCGACCTTGCGGGCTTCCTTGAAGCCGAGGTGGTGTTCGCGGTGGATATGAATGTCAGGCACCGGCTGTCTCCTTGAGGTGTTGGGGGTCAGGTAAAAGGGAGCGCAGCGCCTCGTGGCGCTCGGGTTGGGGCTGCTGCGTCAGTTGTCGTACGGCATCATAAAACCGGGGCCAGTGGCGGCCCTCGCGTTCAAACAAGGCCTCGAAGGCGGGCACCAGTTCATCGTAGGCGGCCTGGGCTGCAAAGCTGGCGTTGTTGGCCTGCGCCACCCAGCGGTCGTAGCCAGCCACCTGGGCCGTAGTGGCCCGGGGCGTGGTGCCTTCGTGCGCCTCCAGCCAGCGCGCGCGCAATGCAGCATAGTCTGCGCGGAAGGTATTCATTGCTTCTATTTTCATAGCATTCAAGGCATGAACTTCTAGCGCTTGAAGCTCTTTTTGCTCATAAATAGCCGCCAGGCGCGTGCGGGTGGCGCGCGTGAGCGCTCGGAAGGCCCTGCGCCGTGCCTCGCTGGTGGCGTAGGCATCGCGCGCGGCGGGTGTGGACTGCGTGGCCAGCCACTGTGCCACGCCGATGCGCTCCACCGCTGTGGCAAAGGATTCGTTGAACAAGGTGTCGTTCTTGGCATAGACCACCTGGTGCGCCAGCTCGTGGAACAGCAGGCGCACAAAGTCGCCCTCGGGCCAGGCGATGAAGGTGGACAGCAGCGGGTCGCCACCCGCCCAGTTCATGTAGCCCAGTGTGGAGTACGCGGGCACGCCATACACCTCCACCTCCAGGCCCTGCGCGGCCAGCTCCGCCGCCTCTGCCCGAGCGTCTGCCTCGGTGAAGTAGCCCCGGTAGCCAATGCAACCGGTCACCGGGAAACACCAAGTGTGCAGGGTGAGGGAGTACGGAGGTGCAGCCACCACGTTCCACACGGCGGAGGGGCGCTTCAGGTCGGCATAACGGCGATAACTGGCGTTGTCGGGCAGGCCGAGGTCGGTCACCGCAAAGGCCCGCGCGCGTTGCGCCATCTGCAGCCGCTCGCGCAGGGCGGGCGCGATGTCTTTGCGCGCCACCCAGTCGTCGATGGCCTCTGCGGCGTACATGATCTGCAGGTGCCCGCGCAGCGATTGCCAGTAGTAGCCCAACGCGTTGGTGGGGCCGGTGGTGCTGGCGCAGCCAGCCAGAACCAGGCAAAACATCAGGCTGAAAGTGGCCCGCAGGCGGGGAAGTGGCTGGCGCATGGAGTGCAGTTTATGGGCAGATCGAGCCCATTGCTCCAGCCCTGTCAGCAGCCTGGCTGTTGTGGTTTCTAGAATGCCGCGCATGACCCCTTTGACCTCTCCCGATCCTGCTCGCCAACCCGCGCTGGCCGACGGTCTGTTCGCCGACGAGGCCGGTTGCCCACGCTGCATCTGGTGCCAGGCCACGCCTTTCTATCGCCATTACCACGATCACGAGTGGGGCTTTCCGGTGGCTGACGATCGCAGGCTGTTCGAGAAGATCTGCCTGGAGGGCTTCCAGTCGGGCCTGAGCTGGCTCACCATCTTGAACAAGCGCGAGGGCTTTCGTGCGGCGTTTGCGAACTTCGACGCCGAGCAGGTGGCGACCTTCGGCCCCGCCGAGGTCGAGCGCCTGGTGCAGGACGCGGCCATCGTGCGCCACCGGGGCAAGATCGAGTCCACCATCAACAACGCGCGCCGGGCGCTGGAGCTCCAGCGCGAGTTCGGCTCGCTCGCACATTACGCGTGGCGCTACGAGCCCGCCGCCGCCGACCGGCCCGAGCGCATCACGCGCGAAGTGGCGCGCACCCTGTCCACGTCGCCCGCATCGATTGCCATGTCCAAGGACCTGAAGAAACGGGGCTGGAGTTTTGTGGGTCCCACCACGGTGTACGCCTTCATGCAGGCCATGGGGCTGGTGAACGACCATCTGGAGGGCTGCCATTCCCGCCAAACAGCGCTCGCGGCGCGGGCGGATTTTGTGGTGCCGCGCGGTTGATCGATCAGGCCTACGCCACGGGCCGCAGCAGCCACAGGGCGGCCAGAGCAGCCAGGCCCAGCAGCGTAGTGAGCCACAGTGCGGCCGCCCCGGTGCTGTCCAGCAGCATGCCAAACAGCACCGGTGCAAAGGCCTGTGCCACGCGGGCGGGCACCATCATCACGCCCTGGCGGGCGCCATAGCCTGCGGGCCCAAACAACACCAGCGGCAGCGTGCCCTTGGCAATGGTCAGGATGCCATTGCCCGCACCATGCAGCACGGTGAACACCGCTGCGGCAGGCCCGCCCACCAGCATCAACAGGGCTGCGCCCACGGGGTGCGCGGCCGCAGCCAACTGGGCCGAGAGCAGCGGGTGCAGGCGGCGCAGAAGGCCAAACTCCAGCAGCCGCGCCGCCACCTGCGCAGGACCTACCAGTGCTGCCATGGCGACTGCGGCCTGCAGCGATGTGCCACTGGCCTGCAGCAGGCGCGGCAGGTGGGCCGCCATGGCGGTGCTGGTGAACCAGGTGACCGCAAACACAAAGGACAGCAGTACGGTGGTGCGCAGTGGATGTGCGGGAGCAGGCGATGCAGATGCCGATTTTTCTGTGGTGGGAGTGACGGGGTTGCCTGCTGGCGGTTCAGAGGCTTTTTCTGTCACATCAGCGCGCGGCAGCCAACCGTTGAGCGGCACCCCCACCAGCAAGTGCAATGCGGCCCAGCCCGCGCACGCGCCGCGCCAGCCCCATTGCACCTCCATCCAGGCCGACAGTGGCCAGCCCACGGTGCTGGCAAAGCCTGCAATCAACGTGATGCCGGTGATGGCGCCGCGTGCACCCTGGCCATACAGCCGCACCAGCGTGGCGAACGCCGCCTCGTACAGGCCCGATCCCATGGCCACGCCCATCAGAACCCATGCGGCAAACAGGCCCACGGGGCCTTGCGCCAGTGCCATGCCTGCGAGGCTGGCGGCAAACAGCAGGTTGGTGCCCACCAGCACCGGGCGCCCGCCGTGGCGGTCGATGGTGCGGCCTGCCAACGGCCCGAGCAGGGCCGACACGATGAGCGCTACCGAAAACGCCGCGAACACGGTGGGCGTGGACACCCCCAGGTCGCGCGCCATGGGCGCGGCGAGCATAGCGGGCAGGTAGTAGGACGAGGCCCAGGCCAGGGTCTGGGCTGTGCCCAGGCGCGCCACAGTCCAGCGTTGCGAGGCGGCGCTCATGCCGCGCGGTGGGCCATGGCGGGGGCGCGCGAGGTTGCCTCAGACACGCTGGCCCTGCGCGTTGATGACGACTTCGCCATCCTCCTTGGTGAAGGCGCCCTGCTGGGGGGCGGGCAGGATGTCGAGCACCTTCTCGGACGGGCGGCACAGCCGCGTGCCCAGGGGCGTGACCACCATGGGGCGGTTGATGAGGATGGGGTGCTGCAGCATCGCGTCGATGAGCTGTGCGTTGGTGACGCCCGGTGCGTCCAGCTGCAGCTCGGTGAAGATCGCCTCCTTGGTGCGCACGGCGTTGATCACCGGCTCGCCCGTGGCGGCAATCAACGCCACCAGCGTGGCACGGTCGGGCGGGGCTTTCAGGTATTCGATGACCTCGGGCTCCACGCCGCTGTTGCGGATCATGGCCAGCGTGTTGCGGGAGGTCCCGCATTGGGGGTTGTGATAGATGGTGATGGCGGTCATGGGACGCTGTGGATGGCTGACGGAATGGCGGTGGTTACGCGGGGGTTACGAATAGGCGGGTTGCTGGCGTGAAAGTTTGCCACTGTGCAGGGGCCAGCCTGGCAACTGCTCCAGCGCGTTCAGCAGTCGCTGGCCTGCATCGCCCAGCGCGTCGTCGTTGTGCACCTCCAGGCTGGCAGAGCCTGGGGGCGGTGTGTAGGCCATGGCGCGTTGCACGCGGGCCTCCACTTGCTCAGGACTCTCGCGGCCCCGCGACAGTAGTCGCTGGCGCAGCACCTGGGGGCTGGCGGTGATGTGCACCGCCACGAGGTCCGGGAAGCGCGCCAGGGCCTCAGGCAGGTAGGCGCGCGAACCATTGAGCAGCACCCAGTGGCCCTGCGCCAGCGGCGCCAGTTGAGCATGCCTCACGCCGTAGCCCAGGCCATTGGCCTCCCAGTGCAGGGCAAATGCCTGTTCCTGGCGCAACGCAACAAACGCCTCAGGCGACACACTTTCATGGGCTTCGCCGCCAGGCATGGCGGCACGGCTGATGGTGCGCTGTGCCCAGTGCACGGGGCACGGGGTAGGCAGGTGTGCCCGCAACCAGTCCAGTAGGCTGTCCTTGCCCGCACCCGAGGGCCCCATGCAGTAGATCAGTCTGCCGGTGGTCATGCGCCCATCTCCAGGTGATCCAGCAGCACAAAGTCGGCGCCGGGCGTGGGCTCTGCAAAAAGGGCCAGGCTGTTGAATTGGAGGATGGGCAGGTCCGAGAAGAATTCCTGTGCGGCATCGAACACCAGGGCCTGCGTTGGCGGGTCCACCTGCGCCAGGCTGCCAGTGAGGGACATGTGGAAGCGGAACTCGTCCAGCACAAACGGATAACCCCATTGCTGCAGCAGGGCGTCCTGCCGGGCGGTGAGCCCGGCCGCGCGGCGCCGGGCGAGGTCGGCGTCGGACAGCGGTGCTGCCAATGGCTGCAGTGCCATCACGCAGGTGGCAGCGGTCTCCTGGATCTGCGCATTGGCAGGGTGCAATGCCGGCGGCACCAGTGCCAGGAAGTCGTCGATGCGTTGCACCTGTAGCGGCGGCAGTACAAAAGGTTCCAGCCCGCGCGCCAAGGCCTGCACGGCCTGGTGCAGCGTGATCCAGTCGGTGCCGGACGCCAGTGCAAACGGCGCCTTGAGTGTGGCGTGCCAGCCGTAGCGGCGGGGTGCAGCGGTCAGCCGGTGCAGGTCGTCAGCGGCGACGCCTTCGATGGCGAGTTGCTGCAGGGGCTGCAGCAGCGCGGCGCAGCGTCCCAGCCAGTGGCTACCCGCCAGCCAGCCCAGGCTGCCAGGGTTGGGAGCGAAATAGACCGCATAGCGGTGGTGGGAGGAGGGGGGCGTGTCAGGGGTGTTCATCGTGGTCAATGGTCAGTTTCACGCGGTCGCCCGCAAACCAGGCGCGCGCCCATTCGATGGGCGTGCCCGCCAGGTCCACGTTCAGGCTCTCCACCTGCAGCACGGGGCGTGACGTGGGCTGGCGCAGTTGTGCAGCCACTTCGGCACTGGGCAGCTCGGCGGTGATGCGGCTTTCGCGGCGGGTGTAGTCAGCCACACCGTGGGCGGTGAAGCCTGCAGTGATGGAGCCCGTCTCGCGCACCACGGCGGCCAGGTTCTCAAAGCGCGGCAGAGGGAAGTAACGCTCGCTCACATGGAGGGGCTGGCCTTCAGCCTCACCCCGCACACGCAGCGCCAGCAGCGGGCTGCGCGCTGGCACCTGCAATGCCTTGGCCAAGGCAGCGGTGGCCCGCGTGGTCTGCGCCTGCAGCACCACCAGGCTGCCGCGCAGGCCCGCCTGCGCCAGGCCCTGCTGGTGGCGCGTGCGCTTGCCCAGCACCAGGTCCACCGCAAAGTCTTCGACATAGGTGCCACTGCCCTGTGTGATGCGCACCAGCCCCTGGCTGCACAGGCTGGCGAGAGAGCGGCGGATGGTGTGGCGGTTCACGCCGAACTGCTCGGCCAGTGCGTGCTCCGAGGGCAGGCGCTGGCCTGGTGGGTAGACGCCGCTGCCAATGGCTTCGGCCAGTTCAGCGGCAATGCGGGTCCAGAAGCTGTCGCGCGCAGGGCGCAAGGACGGTGCGGGTGCGACCTGCAATGCGGACGAGAGAGAGGTAGTGCTGGCTGTCATGAAACCTACATGCGCGCTCTTTAAGCTGGCGCCAGTTGTTCAATTTGTCTATACAACTTTCAGGGTACCACTTCCATGTTTCAAGCCTTTGACAACCCGGGGCCAGATCGCCCCCTGGGTCGCGCGCAGTGGATGGCGCTGCTGGCCCGGGCGCCGCTGGGGCTGCTCGAATCCGCGTTGCAAGAGCATGCCACCCGTCCCGCAGGGTGGCTGCGTGCACCCGAGACCGGTCTGATGATGGTGCAGGGCCGCGCCGGAGGCACGGGCGAGCGCTTCAACCTGGGCGAGGTCACCGTGACCCGCTGTGCGCTGCGTATGGCGAATTCATCGGATGCCACAGAGGCTACTGTGGGCGTGGCCTACGTGCTGGGCCGCTCGCACCGCCAAGTGCAGCTGGCGGCCCTGGCCGATGCGCTGCTGCAAGACCCTGTTCAGCAACCGGTGCTGGACGAGCAACTGCTCGAACCCATCCGGAACCACCTGCGCAATACCCAGGCCGAGCGCCAGGCGCGGGCCGCCAGCACCAAGGTGGACTTCTTTACCGTGGCGCGCGAGAGCGGTTCCGACAACGAGGAGGAGAACGAATGAGCACGACCTCTTTGGCATCGCTGGGGGCCGGATTTTCGAATGAAGCCTTTGGTAGCCAGGCAGTGTTCCGCGCGGTGCTGCAGGCGCTGTCGCACCCCGGCCGCACTGTGGCGGTAGAGCACGACGCTCAGACCCCGGCTACGGGGCATGCCGCATCGGCTGCTGTTCTGCTGGCGCTGCTCGACAGCGACTGCGCGTTGTGGCTCTCGCCCCGCCTGGCGGCCAGTGATGCGGGGGCGTGGTTGCGCTTCCACACGGGCTGTACCTTGGTGGCTGACACCGCGCTCGCCCGATTTGTGTGGGTGGCGCAGGGCGACGCCCTGCCTGCGCTGCACAGCTTGGCCCAGGGCAGTGACACTTACCCCGACCAGTCGGCGACCTGCGTGGTGGACGTGTCAGGTACCACCGCAACCACGGTAGACGCCCCTGGGGCATGGCAGTTGCGCGGACCTGGCATCCAGGACGTGGCGGCTTTGCAGGTGGACGGGTTGCCCGACGACTTCGAGACCCAGTGGGCGGCCAACCACGCTGTGTTCCCGTGTGGTGTGGATGTGTTGTTGGGCACGGCGGGCCACGTTGTGGGATTGCCGCGCACAACGCGGGCGACGCGCGGTGCTGCCGCCCTTCAGGAGGTCTGAGCATGTACGTAGCCGTCAAGGGCGGAGAAGCCGCCATTCTCAACAGCTACCAGTTGCTGGCCCGCCAGCGCCGGGGCGATGTCTCGCAGCCTGAACTCTCGGTAGCGCAGATCCGCCAGCAGCTCAAGCTGGCAGTAGACCGCGTCATGACGGAGGGTTCGGTGTACGACCCCGAACTCGCGGCCCTGGCCATCAAGCAGGCGGCGGGCGACCTGGTGGAAGCCATCTTTTTGCTGCGCGCCTACCGCGCCACGCTGCCACGCCTGGGCACCACCTGCCCGCTGGACACCAGCCGCATGGCGCTGGACCGGCGCATTTCCGCCACGTTCAAGGACCTGCCGGGCGGCCAGGTGCTGGGCCCCACGTACGACTACACACAGCGCCTGCTCGACTTCAAGCTGCTGGCCGAGGGCACGGTGACGCCACCTGCCGCTGCGGCAGCTGCGGTGCCACCCGGCCCCACGCCGCGCGTAGTGGACCTGCTCAACCAGGAAGGTTTGATCGAGACCCGCCCCGTGCCCCCTGGCGACCCCGCGCCCACGGACCTGACCCGCGAGCCACTGCGCTTCCCCGCCAACCGCGCCACACGCCTGCAAAACCTTGCG
>NZ_JADHVT010000119.1 GCF_016783915.1 Acidovorax sp. | reverse complement strand
GCAAGGCGCACGTTCTCCAGCACACTGAGATTGGGAAACAGGTTGGTGAGCTGGAACGCCCGGCCCAGGCCCGCGTGCGTGCGTGCCGAGACGGACTGGCCCGTGAGGTCCTGCCCGCCCAGCGTGACGCTGCCGCTGGTGGCCTTGAGTTGCCCCGAGATCAGGTTGAAGTAGGTGGTCTTGCCCGCGCCATTGGGGCCCACGATGGCGGTCAGCGTGCCAGGCTCGAAAGAGCAGGTCACGCCGTTGACCGCCACGTGGCCGCCGAAGCGGATGGTCAAGTCCTTGGTGGCCAAGGTGCTCATGGGTGGGGGTTCACTTTCACGGTCTGAGTCAATCGATGGAATGGTTGGGGCGCCCTGCCCTGCGGCAGCGCGCCCCGGCACTTTAGGGGCAGGTGCCGATCACGTAGTAGTTGGTGCTGGTCTGCTTCAAGGTGTTGGTGACGAACACGTTCCACAGGCCCATGCTCTGGTTGGAGCCCAGCGCATAGGTGTAGCCCCCGGCGGCGTAGGCGCGCCCGGCCAGGGTGTGTGCATAGTTGCTGGCGGTGGTGCAGGTGGCGGTGCCGCCCGAGCCCGCCAGCGTGGTGCCCGAGGCGGCGGCCGATGTGGCGCCCTCGGCCCCATTGGCATCGGCCGCGCGCACCGTCCAGCTGTAGGTGGTGGACGCGGCCAGGCCGGTGTCGGTGTAGCTCGTGGCAGTCACAGGCAGCGCGTTGACCTTGTTGGCGTTGCGGTACACGTTGTAGCTGGCCGCGCCCGTGACAGCGGCCCAGCCGATGGCCATGCTGCTGGCCGTGGCGCCCGACGTGCTCACGCCCGTGGGGGCTGGCAGGGCCACAGGGTCGGGGGGCGTGGTGCCGCCCGTACCGCTGGAGACGCGGTCCACCATGGCCTTGATGGCCGCCATTTGCGGGCCCGACTTCTTGGAATAGTTGGCGCTGTCATAGCCCCACCAGTCCCAGCAGCTGTTGGTGGCTGCGGTGCTGGTCTGCGGGTACAGCATCACGATGTTGTTGGTGTCGGCCCAGCGGTTGTAGCCGGTGTTGCGCACGTACTGCTGCTGCACATCGCTGAGGTTCTGCTTGCAGCCATGCAGCACCACATGCAGCTTGCAGGTGGCCGTGCCGCCCGCTTGGCAGGCCTGGGGCACATAGGCCCAGCCCGTGGTGGCCATGCCATGGTTGGTGATGAATTCGCTCTGGTTGAACTCGATGTAATTGCCGGTGGGCAGGGTGGCGTTGTTGCGGGCGTTCAACGTGCCGTACAGGTGCTGCAGCATGGCACCAGCCAAGTCGAAGTTGCAGTCGCTGATGTAGGGCGCGCCCTTGGTGGAGCAGGCGTTGCCGTAGTCGTCCGTCACCATCGCGTGTTCGGCAGCAATGTCTTTTTTGTAGACCACATTGGCGGCGGGAACGAAGCTGTTGTAGTAGGTGCGCAGCGCGTCCATCACCCCGGTCTTGACCACACTGTCGAGCGAGCCCGAGAACAGGTAGACCTTGGAGTTCTGCAGGTTGGCCACGGGGTCGATCACGCCCTGGCTGGCCCAGGTGTTGGTGGTGCTCACCAGCGTGCTGGTGGGAATGCCTGCCGGGCTGGCCATGCAGCGCCCGGTGGCGTTGACGACCGATCCCTCGGCGCAATAGAACGGGCCGCCCGCGACCACACCGGCGCCCTTGGCAAACGTGGCCGAATACGCCACGTGCAGCTGCACGGCCATGAAGCCGCCCGAGGACAGGCCCGATACCGTGGTCTGTGTCTTGTCGATCTTGAGTGCTGGCAGGTTGACGGCAGCGTGAACACTGCCCACGCCACAGAGTGCCATCGCAGCCCCTGCTGCTGCCACCCGGATGAAATTGAAAGCCATGTTGTCTTGTCTCCAAATAATTTTTGAGAAAAACCGACCCAGCCCCCGTGTCAACCCGGGAGTTCATGCATCAATTCACTGGAAAAAGAGGGGCGGCCGCCCCTGCGGGATGGACCCCGAAGGAGCAGGACGTTGGTCCTGTCCTACGGGCCTCGCTAACTCGCTAGCTCGCTAAAGGAATCGAAAGACCGGCTTATCGCTTGTTGCGAATCGGCACGTTCATTTCTTCAGGCTTGATCTCGCGCACCAGTTCGGGCACGCCCCAGGCAAAGGCTGGGTCCACCTTGATCTTGAAGTGGTACATGCTCTGCATGGCCTGGTGGTCTTCCTTGCGGAAGGTCATCTTGCCCTTGGGCGTCTCGAAGCTCATGCCCTCCATGGTCTTGATGAGCTTGTTGGTGTTGGTGTCGCCGTTCGTGGCCTTGAGGGCCGTGACCAGCGCCATGGCAGAGCTGAAGCCGCCGGCCGTGAAGAAGTCTGGCGGGGTCTTGAACTCCTTGTAGTGCGCAGCCACCATGGCTTCGTTCACGGGGTTCTTGGGGATGCCGAAGTAGTAGTAGGTCGCGCCTTCCATGCCCGGGAAGTTCTTGTAGGCCGCCATGGCGGGCAGGATATTGCCGCCGGTGGCGATCTCGATGCCATAGCGCTTGAGGTCCATGTCAGCGATCTTGAACGGGTTGCCTGCACCGGCCCAGATGATGAAGATGACCTTGCGGCCGGGCACGTCCTTGAGCTTGTCGATCAGGCGCTGGGCACCGGCGGTGAAGTCGGTGGTGGTGGTGGGCAGGTATTCCTCGTGCACCAGCTTGGCGTTCTTGAGCGCGTCCTTGAAGGCCTTCACGCCATCGCGGCCGAAGGCATAGTCCTGCGCCAGCGTGGCCACCGTCACGCCCGCCTTGTCGATGGCCACGGCGTTGGAGATCGCGTCCTGGCTGCTGTTGCGGCCGGTGCGAAAGATGTACTTGTTCCACTTGTCGCCGGTGATGGCGTCGGCCACGGCGGGCTCCACCAGCAGGATCTTCTTGTATTCCTCGGCCACGGGCAGCAGGGCCAGGGCCACGCCGCTGGAGGTGGGGCCGACGGCAATGTCGGCCTTGTCATCCGAGTAGGCCGAGGCCAGCAGGCTCTTGCCCAGGTCAGGCTTGCCCTGGTCGTCCTTCTCGATGACGACGAGCTTCTTGCCATTGACGATCATGCTGCCGCCGGTGGCGTAGTTCAGGCCCATCATCAGGCCGGTCTGGGTCTGCTTGCCATAGGCCTCCAGCGGACCCGTCTTGCTGTACACGTGGGCAATGCGGATTTCACCGGTCTGCGCGAACGCGGGGGCAGAAAGTGCGGCGGCGGTAACGGCTGCGGAAGCGAGGGCGACCAGAGTGCGACGGTGCATGGCGATGTCTCCTGTTGTGATGCTTCTTTATTGCACAGTCTGTGCCAGCGGCCAAGTGCTTGATTTCAAAGATACTTTTGCTGACACCCTGGCGACACTGCCTGATTTCAATACACATTGAATGTCTGATTTTTAGACATATGCCTGATTTTTATTCAGGGTTTTCCAGACGTCCATAGAGCGTGGCGCGAGAGATCCCCAGCTGGCGAGCAGTGGCCAATTTGTTACCTCCATGGGCTTTGAGCGCAGCCGCGATGGCCTTGCGCTCCAGCTCCGCCACCTGCTCGGCCAGCGGGCGCAGGTATCGGCTTTCGTCCTCGGCGTCGGCGGCGTGGCCCGGGTCCTGCACCGGGGCAGGGGCGGCTGGCTCCACGCCCGCCTCGCGCAGGATGCGTTCGAGCTGCGCGGCGTCGATGGACTGCGAGTCGCTGCGCATCACCGCCTGCTCCAGCACATTGCGCAGCTCGCGGATGTTGCCGCGCCAGGGCTGGCCCGCCAGCAGGGCCATTGCATCGGGCAGCAACTCGGGCGGCGCGGTGCCGTTGCGCAGGGCCAGGTCTTCGCCCAACGCTTCGACCAAGGCAGGAATGTCGCTGCGCCGCACGCGCAGCGGCGGCACACGCACCGGCAGCACATGCAGGCGGTAGAACAAATCCTCGCGGAATTTGCCCTCGCGCACCAGGGACGCCAAATCGCGCGACGTCGCGGCCAGGATGCGCACATTGAAAGGCACGAGCTTGTTGCTGCCCAGCGGCTCGATCTCGCCCTCTTGCAGCGCCCGCAGCAGCTTGGCCTGCAGGCTTTGGGGCATGTCGCCGATTTCGTCGAGGAACAACGTGCCGCCATCGGCCAGCTTGAACTTGCCGTCGCGGCCCTTGCGGTCGGCGCCGGTGTAGGCGCCAGGCGCCACCCCGAAGAACTCGGCCTCGAGCAGCGTGTCGGGCACGGCGGCGATGTTGACGCTGACGAACGGACCACTGGCGCGGCTGGACGCTGCGTGGATCGCATGGGCCAGGAGCTCCTTGCCGGTCCCCGTCTCGCCCAGCAGCAGCACAGGGCTGCTCGACTGCGCTGCACGACGCGCCTGGCGCTTGACCTCTGCCGCCGCGGGGCTCGACCCGATGAAGCTGGCAAAGGTGTACTTGGACCGCCGCTCGCCGTCGCCCGCCACTGCCAGGCTGCGGCGGCGCTGGCTGGCCAGTTCGCGGCGGGCGTCGTCCAAGTCGCGCTGCAACAGCGCAAACTTGCTGATGAGGGGCTGCAGCGTGGTCTCGGGATGGTCGAACAGCACGATGCCAATGGCGCCGATCACGCGGTCTGCGTCGTCGCGCAGCGGGATGCGGCTGACCACAAAGGTGCCCGCCTTGTTGGTGAGCAGGTCAATCAGCACGGGCTGGCCCGTTTCGAGCACGCGGCGCATCTGTGTGTTGGGGATGACCTCTTCCACTGTGCGACCCACGAACTGGTCCACCGACGAAAAACCCAGGTCCGGCAGAAAGCGCTGGTAGCCCTCGTTCACCCACACGATGCGCCCACTGCGATCCACCAGGAACATGCCCTGGCTGACGCTGGAGAACAGCTGGAACATGGAGCGTGCCGCCAGTTCCAGAATGCCCTGGGCATCCAGCGGCAGTGCGGGGGCGTCGTCAGCGAGCAAGGGCATCTGCGGATGGTAGCGCGCTGGCGGGTCGCAGGGGCTGCCCCCAACAAGCATAAGGCGCCCGCCGCGGAGGCAGGACGCTACAAATTAGATAGCTACCCAGGCAAATAGCACTAGCGCCATCAGCCGTTTTATCTGAAACGGGGGCCAAAGAGGCGTACAGGGATGGACCAGATGCTGCCAAAGGCTGATCCACCAGGATGCAGGGCTTGCCAGTGCGGCGGCACTGGTCCTGCACCCGCCAGTAGGCGTCGTGGCTGATGCAGCCCGTCTGGCAAATCACCAGGTCCGCAGCAGCCAGACTGGCGTCAAAGGCTGCACCTGCGTGTACGTCTGGGTGGGCCTCGACGACCACCGGCACCCGCACCTTGCGGGGTTGGGCTGGAACATCCATGGGCGCGGTGGTGGTTGCCCCAACCTGCCCCGTGTCGCCCACCGCCTTGGTGTCTGACTGTGCCGCCAGTCGCCAGCGCAGGCATTCCCGCGACAAGGCGGCCATGCGCTCGGCCAGTGCGGCAATGTGGCGTGCCATGGCCTGGCGGCGCGACAGCCCCGGCACGGCAGCCCGTATTTGCGCCAGCTCATCGTGCGCCATGGCCAGCCGCGTATCGCGCACCACCAGCGCGCCACGCAGCTGTACCAACTCGGCCTGCAGCGCCTGGATCTCGGCGGCCTGCGCAGTCAGGGCTGCGCTGCAACGCCGCTGGGCTTCGCCCAATCGGCGACAGAGCACCAGAAACTCCTGCGGAAATGAGGACATGCACCACCTTGCAAATAAGAACTATTCTCATTTTATGATACGATCCAACCCGAGTTCACAGCAAGCCACCTGGTGGGGAGGGCACCGGGAGCACAACGCCTCGGGGTCTGGCTTGCCAAGAAAATCGTCGGCACGGATCTGCCCGCGCCGTCTGGACGAAAAAAAACCGCGCCCGATGGCGCGGTTTTTTTATGGGTGCGAGCCTGGGGCTTCGCCGCGCGCTCAGGCCTCTGCCAGCGCCATCTTGCGGGCAGCCCAGCGGCGCAGCAGGCGCGGCACGATCAGCACGGCCAGCACGATGACGATCAGGGTCACCGAACCGGGGCGCTCCAGGAAAATCGTCCACTTGCCTTCGCCAATCGACACCGCATTGCGCATCTGCGCCTCGGCCAACGGGCCCAGGATCATGCCCACCACGACCGGCGCTGCAGGGAAGTCAAAGCGGCGCATCACCACACCCAGCAGGCCAATCGCATACAGCAGCACCAGGTCGAACGCGCTCTGGCGCATGCCATACACACCCAGGGTGGAGAAGACCAGAATGCCCGCGTACAGGTACGACTTCGGGATGTTCAGCAGTTTCACCCACAGGCCCACCAGCGGCAGGTTCAGGATCAACAGCATCACGTTGCCGATGTACATCGACGCGATCAGCGCCCACACCAGTGCGCCGTTGGTGTCGAACAGTTGCGGGCCTGGCTGGATGCCGTAGTTCTGGAACGCACCCAGCAAAATGGCCGTGGTGTTCGACGTGGGGATGCCCAGCGTCAGCAGCGGGATCAGCGTGGCCGTGATGGCCGCGTTGTTGGCAGCCTCGGGGCCCGCCACACCTTCGATGGCGCCGGTGGTGCCAAACTCTTCCTTGTGTTTGCTCAGTTTCTTCTCGGCGGCATAGCTCAGGAAGGTTGGAATCTCGCTGCCACCGGCAGGCACGGTGCCAAACGGAAACCCGATGGCCGTGGCGCGCAGCCACGCGGGCCAGGAGCGCTTCCACTCTTCCTTGGTCATGTGGGTGCTGGTCAGGCGGTTCTGGGTTTCGTCGGACTTGCCTTCATACATCACGTTGTACAAGGCTTCGCCCACCGCAAACAGGCCCACGGCGATCAGCACCACTTCGATGCCGTCCATCAGCTCAGGCACCCCACCGGTGTAGCGCGCCTGGCCCGTGATCTGGTCGATGCCGATCAAGCCCATGGCCAGGCCCACAAACAGCGCCACCATGCCACGCAGCGTGCTCTTGCCCAGCACTGCACTCACGGTGGTGAAGGCCAGCACCATCAGCATGAAATACTCTGGCGGGCCCAGGCGGATGGCGTATTCGGCCACCAGCGGCGCGCAGAAGGTCACCAGCACCGTGGCGATGGTGCCCGCCACAAACGAACCGATGGCGGCCGTGGCCAGGGCCGCACCAGCGCGGCCATGCTTTGCCATCTTGTTGCCCTCCATGGCCGTGACCATGGACCCGGCCTCACCCGGGGTGTTGAGCAGGATGGACGTGGTGGAACCGCCATACATGGCGCCGTAATAGATGCCCGCAAAGAAGATCATCGAGGCCGTGGCCTCGACCTTGACGGTGATGGGCAGCAGCATGGCCACAGCCACTGCGGGGCCGATGCCTGGCAACACGCCCACGGCGGTGCCGATCATGCAGCCCACAAAGGCCCACATCAGGTTGATGGGTGTTGCCGCGGTGGCAAAACCCTGCATCAAAAGGTTTAAGGTTTCCATGGCGTGCAGGCTTTACAGCCACCCCGTGTTGGTCAGGCCGGGCAGGTTGATGGCCAGCAGTTGCGTAAACATCCAGTACACCGGGGCCGCTACCGCGATACCGATGAAGGAATCCTTGATCCAGGCCTGCAGGCGCAGGTCGAGTTCACCTTCCGAGCTCTTGAAACCCCGCACCGACAGCACGAAGCACAACGCACAGCTCAGGATGAAGCCCAGCGTGGTGATGAGCAGGGCGTTGAGCAGCAGCCCTGCCGACACCCAGATGAAGCCCTTCCAGTGGGCGCGCTCGTCGCCGGAGCCCTCTTCCAGCTCCCGAAACCCTCCGCTCAGCGCATGTGCCACGCACAGCACGCCGCAGATCAGGATGGCAATGCTGACCACCCAGGGAAAGAAGTTGGGGCCCACGCCACCGTAGCCCGCTTCTGAACTGACCGAGCTGGCCCCCCAGGCCAGACCCAGCGCGAGCACCACCAGCCCGACCCCGATCAGGGTCTGCAAGGGCTTGGAGCGCGATGAATGTTGTTGTGTCATGTTTTTTCCTTCGCACCAACCAATGCACGGTCAGGCCGCCTGCCCAGAGGCAGAAATGACGGCTGCCGCGCCTTGCTTCGGGATCAGATCATTCCGGACTTGGCCATCGTGGCGCGCATGCTGGCGAACTCGGCATCCACGAAATTGCCGAACTCGTCGCCGGCCATCCATGCGGGGGTCCAGCCGTTCTTTTCCATCGCGTCCTGCCAGGCCTTGTGCTTGAAGGTCTTGGCCAGCGCATCGATCAAGGCCTTGCGCTGTTCTGGCGTGATGCCAGGCGCGCCGTACACGCCGCGCCAATTGCCGATTTCCACGTTGATGCCCTGCTCCTTGAGCGTGGGCACGTTCACGCCCTTGAGGCGGGTGCCCGAGGTCACGCCCACTGCGCGCATCTTGCCGGCAGAGATGTACTCGGAGAACTCGCTGTAGCCGCTGCCACCCACCGTCACGTTGCCACCCAGGATGGCGGCAGTGGCCTCACCGCCCCCACGGAACGCCACGTAGTTGATCTTGGCGGGGTCGACGCCCACTTCACGGGCGATCATGGCGGCGGCAATGTGCTCGGTAGAGCCGCGCGAGCCGCCACCCCACTTCACGCTGCCGGGGTCCTTCTTGAGCTGTTCCACCACGTCCTTCATGGTCTTGAAAGGCGAGTTGGCGGGCAGCACAAACACGTTGTATTCGCTGGTCAGGCGCGCCAGGGGCGTAACCTTGTCCAGGCCCACCGGTGGTTTGCCGGTGATGATGCCGCCCAGCATCACGGCGCCCATCACCATCAGCGCGTTCGGATCGCCCTTGCTGGCGTTGACGAACTGGGCCAGGCCAATCGCGCCCGCTGCGCCGCCCTTGTTGTCGTAGGACACCGACGATGCGGCGCCCGCATCCTGCATCGCCTTGCCCAGCGCGCGACCGGTGGAATCCCAACCGCCCCCAGGGTTGGCGGGAATCATCATCTTGAGGGCCGCTGCCGACTGGGCCGACACGGGCAACGCACCCGCAGCGGCCAGGGCGGCCAGTGATTTCAGAAAGGTATCGCGACGCATGGTGTCTGTCTCCTGATAAGGTTTGCGAACCGCCCGATGATGCGCGCGCTGCCTGTCAAACGGCTGTCCTCGGACTCAGGGAAAACACTCATGCACCCGGCCCAATGAGACGGTGCTATGGTGCCGCGCATGCAATTGCTCCTTGTAGAAGACGACCCCACCATGCAGGCCACGCTGCACCGCGCACTGACCCGGCGTGGCATGGAAGTGACCGCAGTGGGCGACGGACGCGCAGCGCTGAGCCAATGGACCGCCCTGCAGCCCGACGCCGTCATCCTGGACCTCACCCTGCCGGGTCTGGACGGCTTGCAGGTGCTGCAGCAGGCGCGATCACGTGGCCTGCGCACCCCCGTACTGATCCTGACGGCACGTGGCACCGTGGGCGACCGCGTAGTGGGGCTGAACGCTGGCGCCGACGACTACCTGCCCAAGCCGTTCGATCTGGACGAGCTGGAGGCACGCCTGCGCGCACTGGTGCGCCGCAGCGCAGATCCCGCCGTAGCGCCGCTGGCACCCAGCACCGTGCAGATCGGAGCCATCCGCTACGACAAGGACAGTGGCGCGCTGTACCTGAACGGCGAAGTCATGGAGCTGACCCCGCGCGAGCTGGCACTGATGCACGCCCTGCTCGCGCAGCCGGGGCATGCCGTGACCAAGGAGCGACTGTATGAGCTGGTGTTTCCGGGCCAGCTCGACGTGCAGTATGAAGCCATCGAGGTCGTGGTGTACCGGCTGCGTAAGAAGCTGGCGGGCACAGGCCTGACCCTGATGACACTGCGCGGCCTGGGCTACCTGCTGCGGGCCGACGCATGAGCGAGGATGGAGTGCGCCACCACTCGCTGCGGCGGCGCCTGCTGCTGGGCATCTTGCTGCCTGTAGCCCTGTTCATCGGTTTCAACACCTGGAGCCTGTACCACCAGACGCTGGCATCGCTCAACACCGCGTATGACCGCACCCTGCTGGCATCCGCCAAAAGCATCAGCGAACAGCTCGATGTGAAAGGCTTTGACGACGCAGCGCAGCTGCGCGCCATCGTTCCTTATTCGGCCCTGGAGGCCTTTGAGGCCGACAACCAGAGCCAGATGTTCTACCGCGTTTCGACCCTCAAGGGCGAGATCGTGTCGGGCTTTGAGGACCTGCCGGTGTGGCACGGCAGCATCCCCGCCCGCCCTCCCTATGCGGCTCTGGTGGACTTTTACGATGACCGATTTCGTGACCGCGATGTGCGCGTGGCGGTGCTGCTGCAACCGGTGGCCAGCTCCGAAGGCCGGGCGATGGCCGTGATCCAGGTGGCGGAGACGCTGGAGGTGCGCGAAACCCTGGCACTGCAGATCCTGTGGAACACCCTGTTGCGACAGGCGCTGTTGATCGCCGTGGTGGCCTTTACCGTGGTGTTGGTGGTGCAGCGCGCCACCCAGCCCGTGCGGCAGCTCAGCCAGCAGTTGCAGGCCCGGCGCGAGGGCGATCTGAGCCCCATCGCGGCCCCGCTCGCCCCACGCGAGCTGCAGCCGCTGGTGGACGCCACCAATGAGGTCATGCAGCGCCTGCGTCACCTGCTGCGGCACCAAAAGCGCTTTGTGCGCGATGCCTCCCACCAGCTGCGCACACCGCTGGCCGTGCTCAAGACCCAGGTGCAATCGGCCCTGCGCGGCGACGTGGAGCCACAGCAAGCCCTGCACGAAATCAGCGACACGGTGGACCGCGCCACCCAACTCGCCAACCAGATGCTGGCCCTGGCCAAGGTGGAGCAGCTACGCCAGCAAAGCACACCACCTGCCACCCGTTTTGACGGCATCCTGCGTGCAGTGGCGCTGGAGATTTCACCGCTGATAGCCCAGCGCGATCTGGACTTTGGCATCCACACCGAGCCCGCGCTGGTGCAATCGCACGAATGGATGCTGCGCGAACTGAGCCGCAACCTGTTACACAACGCCGTGCGCCATGCGCCGCCCGGCAGCGAGTTGACTGTGGACCTGCGCAGCGACGGACGGCATGTGGCGCTGACGATCAGCGACCATGGCCCCGGCATTGATGACGAGCTGGCGGCCCGCCTGTTCCAGCCCTTCTCGGCGGGCGACGTGCGCACCGGCAGCGGCCTGGGTCTGGCCATCTGCCACGAGATCGTGCAGGCGCTGGAAGGCAGCATCGCCCTGACCAACCGGGTGCAGGGCCACAAGGTGACCGGGCTGGACGCCATCGTTCGCCTGCCGCTGCCGGCGCCCCTGACTGACGGCACACCGGCGGCATAGACGGCACAATCTCGCCCATGAATACCTTGGAGACGATGCGGCTGGACAAGTGGCTCTGGTGCGCCCGCTTTTACAAGACCCGCAGCCTCGCCACGGAAGAGATCGGCAAGGGTCGGGTCACCGTCAATGGCCAGTTGGCCAAACCTGCACGCGACCTGCGCTGCGGCGACACCGTGGCGCTGCGCCAGGGCCCCGTAGCACGCACAGTGCGCGTCCTGGGCCTGAGCGGCGCCCGTGGCCCGGCACCTGTGGCTCAGCAGCTGTACGAAGAAACCCCCGATAGCATCGCCGCACGCGAAAAAGCGGCCGAAATGCGCCGCCTGGCCCCCGAGCCTGCAGCGACCCTGCAGGAAGGCCGCCCCACCAAGCGCGACCGCCGCGAGATCGACAAGGTCAGCAACAAAGGAAGCGATTGGGGCAGCCGCTGGAGTGCGTCGATCGACGAGTGAAGAACGAATCGCCGACCACTCCAATACACCGATCTAGACGCTTGCGCGTGGCGACGCTGGCTACCTCAAGCCTGCGCCTCACTGACCAGGGGACACATCCGGCGGGTGCATCCTGAGTTTGAAACGGGACATCAGCAGCGCAGCCTGAGGCGCACTGCGTGGCAGCAACTCTTCCACGCAGCCGGTGGCTGATGGAGGCACAAAGCCAGCAGCGATGCCTCCCATTGCTGCCCTGGAGCCTCCCATCCAATTCCACCCCCACTCAGTCCCCTCAATGCCACCAGCAAACAGCAAAGCACCGTTGGCTACCCCACCCGTGCGGATCTCAATCCACATGCTGTTGGCGAAAGTCCCGCGCCGATAACCTGCAGTGATACGCAGCGTAAACACCGGGTGCTGAACTGGATCGAAACCCGCACCCGAGGTATTGGCAATGACGGCCAATGCCGGCATGGCCGTACCGTTCCACCCCTCGGCCATCACCGCACCATCGCCAAATATGATGAAACCACGCGCAGCCGACCACAGGTTCTTGCCGTATCGGTAGATAGGCCCGCAGTGGGGGTTGTAGCTGCCCTGCCCGCCCTCGCAATCGAGCGCAAAAACGATGTGGTGACCACCGTTAGCAAAAAACCTGGAAGCATCGACGGTGCATGACAAGTCGGCGCAATGCGAAGGCGCGGAGCCCTCAGCCCGAGGCAGATAGCAAAAGTCCAGGTCGTTGGACACCAAGCAGAGCTCTCGGAATTGCACGGCACGATGGTGCGTCATGAGGACCCTTCTTCCCTGGAGGCGTCAGCATCAGAATACAGGGCCACTGGCCAGCGCTTGCGCGCTCGATGTCTGCCTTGGGCCACCATCATGGCGCAGCGCCCTCGACTTGCAGGACACAATACAAAAAAAAGCCCGCACAAAGCGGGCTGAAACCTTGCCAGAGTTCACCAGGACACAGCCCCTCCACAATCCAAACGGCGGGCAGAATCTGATCGATGTCCCCGGAAAACGGGCAAGGCTCTTAGGACCACAGTATTGGACGCGAAACCTGATCAGTTGGGTATTCGGGAATCACCTATGCGTGAGGTCATCCCCCAACAGAATCGCTTCAAATAGAAAGAGTTGACAAAGAAAAAGCCCCAAACGCATTGAGCACTTGGGGCTTATCTTGGCGGAAACGGAGGGATTCGAACCCTCGATGAGGCTCTACACCCCATACTCCCTTAGCAGGGGAGCACCTTCGGCCACTCGGTCACGTTTCCAATCCCGCTATTATGCCTTATTTCAGTGATGGTTCCGGCGGTTTTGGCTGCTTGCGGGTCTAGCCGGTAGGCCTTGTTCAGGTCTTGCGCTACCAGCTCCGGATACTTTTCGCCGATGGCCACCCAGTTCTTGGTTTCGAATATGGGGCCATCTGGGTGCGGATGTCTTTTCGCTCAGCACGCGGAACAGCCGAGTGCCGCCGGACGGCGACGGACACCGGCCCCCTGTTGAGCGCGCCAAGCTCATGGAGCTGGCGACCTCCGCAATTGGCAGACGTGCAGGATAAAGCGGTTGGTTCTCATGTTTGCCTTCCCTGCAAGCGAGAAAGCAAGTACCTGGGCGCTAAGGCCTGAGCCAATCAAGCGTGGGACCCGACCGCACCACAAAGCCGCTACCTACCTTGATGCGGATGTGGTGACCCCGTGTGGTGCATGCCCGGATCTGGTCCAGCAGCTCACCCAGCTGCGCCGCCGCCGGGGTGGTGTGGTGGACATGGCGCAGCCAGTGGCGCAGCACGTTGGCCTGGCGCGCACGGGTGAACCCCTGCAGGGCCTTGATCCCAGGGGGGACACCCACCAAGGACAGGTCCTGCTGCGCCATCTCGTGCAGCAGTTCTGCAGCCTGGGCCGCATTGGCGGCCGAGCGTGCAAAGGTATCGCGAAAGGACGGGAATGCGGCATCCAGCGCAGGCAGCAGCTGCGCCCGGATGCGGTTGCGCGTGAAGCGCTCATCGGAGTTGGTGGGGTCGTCCACCCAGGTCTGACCCTGTGCCTTCAACCAGTGACGTACGTCCGCCCCTGCCACACGCAGCAGGGGGCGGTGCCAGACCAGGCCCGCACGCTCCCACTGAGCGGGCATGGCTGCCAGACCGGCCACACCCGCTCCGCGCGACAAGGCGAGCAACAGAGTTTCAGCCTGGTCATCGGCATGCTGTGCAATTGCTATGGATTGAATAGCACCCAAGGCATGATCCTCTAGCGCCACTGCGGTCAAAGCCTGGTATCTGGCTTGCCGAGCGGCGTCCTCGGGGCTCTGGCCGGGCGCGGGACGCGCGTCCAGCCGCTTCACGCGCAAAGGCACGCTCAGCTCGCTGCACAGGGCTACACAATGCTGCTCGAAACCATCGGCTGCCGCCTGCAGCCCATGGTGCACGTGGATGGCCAGCACCCGCCCAGGCCAGCGATGTGCACAGGCCAACAGCAACGCGGTCGAGTCTGCGCCCCCGCTCAACGCCACCGCCACCGGCAACGCGGGCGCAAAGGCCCGCAGCGCAGCGTCCATCGATTGCGTCATGGCATCCACCCTTCAGACCCCGCACCTAGCCCAGTCACATGCGCCTGACATGCCCAGAGGGCGCGGGGAACAGTTGGGAAACGACGGCACATGGGCGCCGATTATCACGGCGGCCCAGACTCTGGCCGCAAGGCGCGTTGAGGGCGCCGTGGCGCTACGCCCCCCCTACCGCTCAACCGCCCGGCGGGGACAGCCGTGGCGCAGCGTGGGCGGAGTCGGTGGACAGACGGAAGGTACCCACCACCTCCGACAGCCGCACCGATTGGTCCTTGAGGCTCTGCGCAGCTGCAGCGCTCTCCTCCACCAGCGCTGCGTTCTGCTGGGTCATCTGGTCGAGTTGGGCCACGGCTTGTCCCACCTCGTTGATACTGGTGCTCTGCT
>NZ_JADHVT010000118.1 GCF_016783915.1 Acidovorax sp. | reverse complement strand
GTATGACTTTAACGATGACATCCTGCCGCTGGGCGCTGCGCTGCATGCCAGCCTGATCGAGCAGGCCATGCCGCTGCCCGCGCTCTGATCAGGCGCGGGCGTCTGACTTCTCCACGCACACACCGCTCACCCACCGGAAGTCTTCGTACCCTTCCATCCCACCCTTTCACTACCAGGAGATTTCCATGAAATTCCAGAAAAAAGTCGCTGTGACCGCTCTCTTCGCTGCGCTGGCTGCGACGAGTTTGGTAGCTCAGGCACAGACCGTTCGCATCGCCAACCAGGGCGATGCCCTGTCGATGGACCCGCACTCACTCAACGAGTCGCTACAGCTGAGCGTGACCAGCAACGTTTACGAACCGCTGGTGGGCCGCAACAAGGACCTGAGCCTTGCGCCCGCATTGGCTACCAGCTGGAAGCAGATTGCCCCCACCGTGTGGCGCTTCGAACTGCGCAAGGGTGTGCAATTCCACGACGGCACGCCGTTCACGGCCGACGATGTGGTGTTTAGCTTCGCCCGCATGAAGGGCGATGGCTCTGACATGAAGGCCACCAACAGCGACATCAAGCAGGTGCGCAAGATCGACGACCACACGGTCGAGATCGACACCATGGCTCCCCAGCCCATCCTGCCGGACGTGATCACCACGTCCTACATCATGAGCAAGAAGTGGTGCGAGACCAATCAGGCCACAACCCCGGTAGACCGCCGCAAGGGCATCGAGAACGCGGCGTCGTTCCGCGCCAATGGCACCGGCCCCTTCCGCCTGCGTGAGCGCCAGCCGAACGTGCGCACGGTGTTCGTGCGCAATGGCGCTTACTGGGACAAGATCGAAGGCAACGCCACCGAAGTTGTGTTCACGCCCATCGGCAACGATGCCACGCGCGTGGCGGCCCTGCTGTCGGGCGAAGTGGACGTGATGGAGCCTGTGCCCGTGCAGGACATCGAGCGTATCAACGGCAGCGCCAATGCCCGCGCCATCACTGGTCCTGAGCTGCGCACCATCTTCCTGGGCATGGACCAGAAGCGCGACGAGCTGCTGTACTCCAACGTCAAGGGCAAGAACCCCTTCAAGGACAAGCGCGTGCGCCAGGCCTTCTACCAGGCCATCGACATCGAAGGCATCAAGAAGACCGTGATGCGCGGCGCCTCCAACCCCTCCGCGCTGATGGTGGGCCCCGGCATCAACGGCTTCCAGCCGGATGTCAAGCGCCTGCCCTATGACGTCGAAGCCGCCAAGAAGCTGATGGTTGAAGCCGGTTACCCCAACGGCTTTGAAGTCACCATGAACTGTCCCAACGATCGCTACGTGAACGACGGCCGCATCTGCCAGACGGTGGCTGCCAACCTGTCGCGCATCAACGTCAAGATCAACCTCGCGGCCGAGACCAAGGGCACGTACTTCCCCAAGGTGCTGCGCCGTGACACGAGCTTCTACATGCTGGGCTGGACCCCCACCACCTACGACTCGCACAACGCCCTGAATGCGCTGATGATCTGCCCCGACGACAAGACCGGAGCGGGCCAGTTCAACCTGGGTGCGTATTGCAACCCCAAGCTGGACGAACTGACCAAGAAGATCCTGGTCGAGACCGACAAGCCCAAGCGCGATGCCATGATCAAGGAAGCCTTCGATGTGCACACCGCCGACGTGGGGCACCTGCCGCTGCACCAGCAGGCGCTGGCCTGGGGGGTGAGCAAGAAGGTCAAGCTGGTGCAGATGGCCGACAACTACATGCCTTTCAAGTGGATCACCGTGAGCAAGTAATCCTGCTTGTTCCCGCCTGATCGATACGACGACTACAACAACGACAACGCCATCGGCTGATTCAAGCCCGCAACAACACCCGCAGCTACCCGTTGCGCGTGTTGTTGCCTGTTGATTGGTTTCCCACAATGAAAACTACCCTTGCCCGCTGGTTCGACAGCGACGTTGGCTACAGCTTCCGCACATCGCCGGTCGCCATGCTGGCCGCCGCCATTGCGCTGATTTGCCTGTTCTGTTCGGTGTTCGCCGGATGGGTGGCGCCCCACAACCCGTTCGACCTCACCACGCTGGAGCTGAGCGACGCGCGGCTGCCCCCGGCGTGGAGCGAAATGGGCTCCATGAAATACCCCCTGGGCACCGATGACCAGGGCCGTGACATCCTGTCCGCGCTGATCTACGGTGCGCGCATCTCCCTCGTGGTCGGCATTGCCTCGGTGCTGCTCTCCGTGGTGGTGGGTGTGGCCTTCGGCCTGCTGGCCGGTTTCCGGGGCGGCTGGGTGGATGCTGTGCTCATGCGCCTGTGCGATGTGATGCTCTCCTTTCCTGCCATCCTGGTCGCGCTGCTGATTGCTGGCGTGGGCCGTGCGCTGTTTCCCAATGCGCACGAGTCGCTGGCGTTCGGGGTGCTGATCCTCTCCATCTCCCTCACCGGCTGGGTGCAATATGCCCGCACGGTGCGCGGCTCCACGCTGGTGGAGCGCAACAAGGAATACGTGCAAGCGGCCCGAGTGACGGGGGTCCCACCGCTGCGCATCATGCGCAAGCATGTGCTGCCCAACGTGATGGGGCCCGTGCTGGTGCTGGCCACCATCCAGGTGGCCACGGCCATCATCACCGAAGCCACGCTGTCCTTCCTGGGTGTGGGCGCTCCGCCCACTTCGCCCTCGCTGGGCACGCTGATCCGCATCGGCAACGACTACCTGTTCTCGGGCGAATGGTGGATCACCGTGTTCCCTGGTGCCATGCTGGTGCTGATTGCGCTGTCGGTCAACCTGCTGGGCGACTGGCTGCGCGATGCCCTGAACCCGCGCCTGCGTTGAGCCACAACAAGAACAAGAAAAGCGATATCTCCATGAGCCTTCTCGAAGTCAAAAACCTCGTTGTCGAATTCCCGGGCCGCCGCGGTACCCTGCGCGCCCTGGACGACATTTCCTTCTCCATTGCTCCCGGCGAGATCCTGGGCGTGGTGGGGGAGTCCGGCGCCGGCAAGTCACTCACCGGCGCGGCCATCATCGGCCTGCTGGAGCCGCCGGGCCGTGTGGCCTCGGGCCAGATCCTGCTGGAGGGCCAGCGCATCGACAACCTCAGCAATGAGGAAATGCGCCACATCCGCGGCCGCCGCATTGGCGCCATCTTTCAGGACCCGCTGACCTCGCTGAACCCGCTGTACACGGTGGGCCGACAGCTCACTGAAACCATCCTGGCGCACCTGCCGGTCAACGCCGCCGAGGCCCGCCAGCGCGCCATCCAGTTGCTCAAGGACACCGGCATTCCGGCAGCTGAAGAGCGCATCGACCACTATCCGCACCAGTTTTCCGGCGGAATGCGCCAGCGTGTGGTGATCGCCCTGGCCTTGGCGGCCGAGCCCAAACTCATCGTGGCCGACGAGCCGACAACGGCGCTGGATGTGTCCATCCAGGCGCAGATCATCACGCTGCTCAAGAACATCTGCAAATCGCGCGGTGCAGCCGTGATGCTGATCACCCACGACATGGGCGTGATTGCCGAAACCTGTGATCGCGTGGCTGTGCTGTACGCCGGTCGCGTGGCCGAGATCGGCCCGGTGCATGACGTGATCAACAAGCCGTCGCACCCCTACACCAGCGGTCTCATGGCCTCCATCCCCGACATGACGATGGACCGTGAACGTTTGAACCAGATCGACGGCGCCATGCCACGCCTCAACGCCATCCCCAAGGGCTGTGCCTACAACCCCCGCTGCCCCAAGACCTTTGACCGCTGCATGACCGACCGCCCCGACCTGATGGATGCCGGCGCCACCCGCGCTGCCTGCTGGCTGCACGCTGGCGCCACGACCCGCGCCGAGGTGACCGCATGAGCGCCGCCGCAACGAAAAGCAAGGCCTTGGTGCAGGCGCACGACCTGGCCAAGACCTTTGACGTCTCTGCCCCGTGGCTCAACCGCGTGATCGAGCGCAAGCCCCGCACTCTGCTGCATGCGGTGGACGGCGTGAGCTTCGAGATCGAGAAGGGCAAGACACTGGCCCTGGTGGGCGAATCCGGCTGCGGCAAGAGCACCGTGGCCCGCCTGCTGGTGGGCTTGTACGAGCCCACGCGTGGCGGCCTCACCTTCGACAACCAGGACGCCCATGCTGCCTTCAAGGGCAACGATGCCAAGGCCATGCGCCGCCGCATCCAGATGATCTTCCAGGACCCGTACGCCAGCCTGAATCCGCGCTGGCTGGTGGAGGACATCATCGGAGAGCCGCTCAAGGAGCATGGGCTCATCACCGACAAGGAGCAGCTCAAGCAACGTGTGGGCGAACTGCTGCAATCGGTGGGCCTGTCGCCTCTCGATATGGTCAAGTACCCGCACCAGTTCTCCGGTGGGCAGCGCCAACGCATCTCGATTGCACGCGCCCTTGCCACCGAACCCGAGTTCCTGGTGTGCGACGAGCCCACCAGCGCACTCGATGTGTCGGTGCAGGCCCAGGTCCTCAACATCATGAAGGACCTGCAGCGCGAACGGCAGCTCACCTACCTGTTCATCAGCCACAACCTGGCCGTGGTGCGCCACGTGAGCGACCAGGTCGGTGTGATGTACCTGGGCCGCCTGGTAGAGCTGGCCGACAAGCACACGCTGTTTGACACCCCGCGTCACCCCTACACGCGCATGCTGCTCGATGCCATCCCCAAGATGCACGACACCGGCAAGGCCCGCACCCCTGTGCAGGGCGAGGTGCCCAACCCGTTGAACCCGCCGCCCGGCTGCGCCTTCAACCCGCGCTGCCCGCATGTCAATGACCGTTGCCGCACCGAACGCCCCCAGCTCAAGAGCATTGGCGGCATCCGCATCGCTTGTCATGCGGTTGAAGAAGGCCGGATTTGACGCATTACTCCTAAAAATATAGCTGCTTGCGCTTGCTGGATAGGCGCTAGAGGCATATTTGGCTCTTGTATTGACCCTGCCGCCTGTTTACGGGGCAGTGGAGGCGGGCCCAACTGGCCCATTCACAGACACGCCACAGGCTCCTTGATGGAGCCTGTGGCGTTTTTGTGATGCCAAGCTGCGCTCGGGTTTTTCATGCCCCTGTCACGCAGCCTCACCACCCTACAGGCTTTTGCGAAACAACAGTCACAGGGGTCAAACATGAGGATCAGTGGGTGGGAATCCAAGATGCGCCGCGTGCGCGCGGGACTGCTGGCGCTGGCGGTAGCCAGCGCATTGGCAGCGTGCGGCGGGTCAGACAGCGGCGAACAGGGCAAGCCCCTGGAGCTGACCATCCTGCACATCAACGACCACCATTCCACGCTGGAATCCAAGTCCAAAACCCTCAAGCTGTCTGCGGGCGGCGCCGCTGCAGTGGACGTGGCGGTGGACGCCGGTGGCTTTCCGCGCGTGGCGGCTGCGATTGCCGAGTTGGCAGCCAGGTCCCCCCATGTGCTCAAGCTGCACGCGGGCGATGCGCTGACCGGCACGCTGTACTTCAACCGCGCCGGGGCCGACGGCGAGGCCGACGCCGCGATGATCAACACCGTGTGTTTCGACGCTTTCACGCTGGGCAATCACGAGTTTGACAAGGGCGACAGCGGCCTCAAGGGCTTTTTGGACCTGATGCGCAAAGGCACCTGCAAGACCCCGATCCTCAGTGCCAACGTGCAGTTTGGCGCCGCTTCGGCGCTCAACGCCACGCGCGCACCAGGCTACGTCAGCCCTTCTACCGTGGTCGAGCGCGACGGGCAAAAGATCGGCATCGTGGGCCTGACCATTGCGCAAAAGACCAAGGCCTCGTCCAGTCCCGACGCAGACACCACCTTTCAGGACGAAACCGTCGCGGCCCAGCGCGAGATCGACGCACTGCGCGCCAAAGGCATCGACAAGATCATTGTGCTCAGCCACATCGGCTACGACTACGACAAGCAGGTGGCCGCGCGCCTGTCGGGTGTGGACGTGGTGGTGGGCGGCGACTCGCACACCCTGCTGGGCCCCAACACGCTGACCACCACAGGAGTGGGCTCGCCCGCGGGCGCTTACCCCACCCGCATTACCGACAAAGACGGCAAGCCTGTTTGCGTGGTGCAGGCGTGGGAATACGCGCAGGCGGTGGGCGAACTCAAGGTCAGCTTCAACGCCCAGGGCGAGGTCACCCAGTGCGCAGGCACGCCCCACGTGCTGATTGGCGACAACTTCACCATTGGCGGCAAGGCGGCCACCGATGCTGAAAAGGCGGCGCTCAAAGCCAGTGCGGCCGCTTCAGGTGTACTGCGCATCACCTCGCCGGCGCCCGCTGCGACCAGCGTGCTGCAGCCCTTCAAGGACCGCGTCGCCGTTTTCAATCAGACCCAGGTCGCCGTGGTGCCGCAAGAGCTGTGCTCGCGCCGCGTGCCGGGCGGTGTGGGTTCGGTGGACTACAGCCGCTCCAGCGCGGCCTGCAATGCCGAAGGCCGCGTGAGCCTGCGCGGCGGTGACATCCAGCAGCTGGTGGCCGAGGCCTATCTGGATGTGGCCAACCAGAAATATGGCGGTGCGGACATCACCCTGCAAAGCGGCGGTGGCGTACGCATCCCGCTGCAGGGCACCGTGTCTGCTGCGCAGGTGATTCAGGTGCTGCCGTTTGGCAACATGCTGTTCCGCCTGGACATCACGGGCCAGGAGGTCAAGGGCATGCTTGAAGACGGCCTGGAGGCTGTCTACGGCGCGGGTGGGTCCACCGGCCCGTATCCCTACACCGGCGGTTTGCGCTATGACGTCAATGCCAAGGCCACCTTCGGCCAGCGCGTCAGCAACATCGAAGTGCGCAACCCCGCCACCGGCGCCTGGGGCGCTCTGGATGTGGGCAAGTCCTACAAGCTGTTTGTGTTGAGCTTCAATGCCACCGGCGGCGACGGCTACAAGACCCTGGCCGCTGTGCCTGCCGCGCGCCGCCTGGACATTGGCGTGCTGGATGCAGACGTGTTCTTCAGCTACATCGAAAAGCAGGGCAAGGACCCGGCCACCGGGTTGCCGGTACTCAGGCGTCTGCCAACCGAGTTGTACAGCACGCGCAGTTTCAACGGCCCCAACTGACAGATCGTCTGACCCTTGCGCTCTTGGCTCTGTGGCTTGTGTTGGCTCGTCTGGTCCGGCTGATCGACCTTTCAACAACATCAGCCCGTCCACGCTGAGCTTGTCCAAGCGCCGCGCAAGGCTGTGGCAGGCGCGGCTTGAACGGCGTGGCCGATGTGCAATGGCGAATCAGTCGATGGGCAAAGTGACGGGTGAGGGCTGCAGGCCGTGCGCGCCTGCCGCACCGCCTTCCGCTGCCCCCGGCAGCGCCCGCCCCAGCAGGTAGTCAATGCAGGTGCGTACTGCCCGCGTCTGGTGGCGGTTGGGCATGTAGAGCATGAACATCTGCGTGCCAAAAATGCTCAGTCGCCAGTCGTCCAGTGTGGTCAGCACCTCACCGCTGGTCACGGCGTCCTGCACCACGTAGTCGGGCACCAACCCCACACCCAGACCGGCCAGGATGCCCTGGCGCAGGAAGGGAAAGTGCTCCGAGATGATGGTGGGCTCCAGCAACACCTCCTGGCGCTCGTCGCCCCGGTAGCCGCGCAGGCGCAGCTGCTTGCCTACCACGCCCGAGGTGATCACTGGCGCGGCCCGCAGCGCTTCGAAGCTTTGGGGAAGCCCATGCACTGTTGCGTATTCGCGAGAGGCGCACGCGATGTATTTCACGCTTCCCAGGTCGCGCGCGACCAAGGTGGGCGGCGGCTCTGGCATCACGCGGATGGCGATGTCCACCTCGTCGCGGATCAGGTCGTCCACCCGGTTTTCAAAGCGCACGTCGAGCACGATGCCGGGGTACAGCCGCTTGAAGTCGATCATCCAGTCGGACATGACCATTTGCCCGTAGCCGCTGGGCACGCTCAGGCCCACGCGCCCTTGCAGGCCCTGGCCCAGGGTGGCAATGGTCTCGCGCGCGGCGAGCATCTCGTTCTGGATGGCGCGGCCGTGCGCGTACAGGCGAAGGCCCACCTCGGTGGGCTCCACCCGGCGCGTGGTCCGGCGCACCAGTTGCACGCCCACCGACTTTTCCAGCTGGTGCAGGTGGTAGCTCACGTTGGCCCGCGTCATCTTCAGGTTGCGCGCGGCCTGGCTGAGGTTGCCAGCATCGAGGATGTCGACCAGTACGGTGAGGGATGTGAGTTCCATAGCGATGGCAGGGTGAAAGCGCCTGTTTGCGGTAGTTTGTCAAAAGTCTTTTGACAGTCTGTCAATGCACTATGTAATTGTCAAGATAACTTCACGCATCAACAATCACCGGGTCATCAACCGGCACTAGCCACTGACCAGGAGACTTCCCCGCATGGGCGCCGCCATTCCCGCATCTTCCGTTGTCACTACCGCGCTGCATGGCGATGTTCTGGTCGTCACGATCGACAACCCGCCGGTGAACGCCTTGGGCGCCGCCGTGCGCCAGGGCCTGCTGGCGGCGATGCAGCAGGCGCAGGCCGATGCTGCCGTGGCCGCCGTGCTGCTGGTGGGTGCCGGCAAGGCCTTCAATGCCGGGGCAGATATCCGTGAATTTGGCAAGCCGCCAGTCGCCCCGCTGCTGCCCGAGGTTTGCCGCGCCATCGAAGGCTCCAGCAAGCCCGTGGTCGCCGTGCTGCACGGCGCGGCCCTGGGCGGTGGGCTGGAGGTGGCGCTGTCGGCCCACTACCGCCTGGCATTGCCTGCGGCCACGCTGGGCCTGCCCGAAGTGAACCTGGGCCTGCTGCCCGGTTCGGGCGGCACGCAGCGCGCGCCGCGCCTGATGGGCGTGCAGGCGGCCACGGCCATGATGCTCAGCGGCCAGCACCTCAAGGCCCAGGCGGCGCTGCAGGCCGGCCTGGTCGACAAGCTGGTGGAGAGCACCGTCCCGCTGGCGGCGGGCCTTGGCTACGTGCGCGAGCTAATGGCGGCCCAGGCCCCCGTGCGCCGCACGCGCGATCTGACGATTTCTGATCCGCAGGCGGCGCTGGCGTGGCTGGAAGAGCAAAAGGCCGAGACCGCCAAAAAGGCGCGCGGCCTGTTCTCTCCGCTCAAGATCATCGAATGCGTGCGGGCCGCCGTGCAGCTGCCGTTTGACGACGGCCTGACGCGCGAACGCGCACTGTTCATGGAGTGCCTGGACAGCCCGCAGCGCGCCGGCCTGATCCACGCCTTTTTTGCCGAACGCGAGGTCGTCAAGGTGCCCGAAGCCCAGGCCGCACAGCCGCGCCCCGTGGCCAGCATTGCCGTCATCGGCGGCGGCACCATGGGCGCGGGCATTGCCGTAGCCGCGCTGGATGCGGGTCTGCCCGTGACCATGATTGAGCGCGACGCCGAGTCCATTGCCCGGGGCCGTGCCAATGTGGAAAAGGTCTACACCGCCCTGGTGGCCAAGGGCCGCATGACCGAAGCTGCCCAGTCCGCCGTGATGGCGCTCTACACCGGCAGCACCGACTACGCCGACATCGCCCAGGTGGACCTGGTGATCGAGGCCGTGTTTGAAGACATCGAAGTGAAGAAGGCCGTGTTCCGCGAGCTGGACCGCGTGTGCAAACCCGGCGCCGTGCTAGCCACCAACACCTCCTACCTCGACATCGACGCCATCGCAGCATCCATCAGCCGTACCCAGGACGTGATCGGCCTGCACTTCTTCAGCCCCGCCAACATCATGAAGCTGCTGGAGATCGTGGTGCCCGCCAAGGCGGCGCCCGAAGTGGTGGCCACGGCGTTCGAGCTGGCGCGCAAGCTCAAGAAAGTGCCAGTGCGCGCCGGGGTGTGCGACGGCTTCATTGGCAACCGCATTCTGGCCGTGTACAAGCAGGCGGCCGACTACCTGCTCGAAGACGGCGCGAGCCCCTACGAAATCGACGCGGCCGTGCGCGGCTTTGGCTTTGCCATGGGGCCTTTCCAGGTGACGGACCTCGCCGGTGGCGACATCGGCTGGGCCACGCGCAAGCGCCGTGCCGCCACGCGCGACCCCAAGGCGCGCTACGTGGAGATTGCCGACCGCATCTGCGAGCGCGGCTGGTTCGGGCAAAAGACGGGGCGCGGCTTTTACCTCTACCCCGACGGTGCTCGCGTGGGTCAGCCCGACCCTGAAGTGCTGGCCATCGTGGATGCCGAGCGCGCCAAGAAAGGCGTCACACCCCGCAGCTTCAGCGCCGACGAAATCATGCGCCGCTATATGGCCGCCATGGTCAACGAAGGTGCCAAGGTGGTGGCCGAAGGCATTGCCCTGCGCCCGCTGGATGTGGACGTGACCTTTGTGGCGGGCTACGGCTTTCCGCGCCACCGTGGTGGCCCCATGAAGTGGGCGGACATGACGGGCCTCCCCAAGGTGCTGGCCGACATCCGCGAGTTCGCCAAGGAAGACCCGCTGTTCTGGCAGCCCGCGCCGCTGCTCGAAAAGCTGGTGGCCGAGGGTCGCAACTTCGACAGCCTGAACACGGCTGGCTGAACACGTTTGTGCTCCAGGCACAGCGCTGAACGCACTGTGCCGCTGTCAGCACCCGTTATTGAATCATTCCGGCCGGTAGCGCAATCAATATATGCGCTAGCAGCTATTAAATCAGGAGCAAATCATGCGTGAAGCCGTTATCGTTTCTACCGCCCGCACCCCGCTGACCAAGTCGCACCGGGGTGAGTTCAATGCCACGCCCGGCCCGCAGTTGGCGGCCTTTTCCGTCAAGGCGGCCGTGGAGCGCTCGGGCATCGAGCCCGAACTGATCGAAGACCTGGTGATGGGTTGCGGCTACCCCGAGGGCATCACCGGCAAGAACATCGGCCGACAGGCGGCCTTGCGCGCCGGCTTGCCGCTGTCGGTGGCAGGCATGGTGGCCAGCCGCTTCTGCGCGTCGGGTCTGCAGTCGGTGGCCATCGCGGCAGGCCGCATCGTGGCCGAAGGCGTGCCTGCCATGGCGGCGGGCGGGGTGGAGAGCATCTCCGCCATCCGCCCCGGCTTGCCGGGCGACATCGACCCCTGGCTGCAGGAGCACAAGCCTGCGCTGTACATGGCCATGATCGACACGGCCGACATCGTGGCCCACCGTTATGGCATCAGCCGCGAAGACCAGGACGCGTTCTCGCTGCAAAGCCAGCAGCGCACTGCCGCCGCGCAGCAGGCCGGCGTGTTTGCCGACGAGATCGTGCCCTGCACCACGCGCATGATGGAAAAGAACAAGGAGACCGGTGAGGTCACCTACCGCGAAGTGACGGCCACGCACGACAACTGCAACCGCGCCAGCACCACGCTCGAAGGCCTGGCCAAGCTCGAGCCCGTGAAGGGCCCGGGCCAGTTCATCACCGCAGGCAATGCCTCGCAACTGTCGGATGGGTCGAGCGCCTGCGTGCTCATGGAGGCGAAAGAAGCCGAGCGCCGTGGCCTGCAGCCGCTGGGTGCTTTCCGTGGCTTTGCGGTGGCCGGTTGTGAGCCGGACGAGATGGGCATCGGCCCCGTGTTTGCGGTGCCCAAGCTGCTGGCGCGCCATGGCCTCACGGTGCAGGACATCGACCTGTGGGAGATGAACGAGGCGTTTGCCTCGCAGGCCCTGTACTGCCAGCGTCGCCTGGGCATCCCGTCCGAGCGGCTGAACGTGAACGGCGGCGCGATTGCCATCGGCCACCCGTTCGGCATGACCGGCGCACGCCTGGTGGGCCACCTGCTGCTTGAAGGCCGCCGCCGCAAGGCCAAGTACGGCGTGGTGACGATGTGCATTGCGGGTGGCATGGGCGCCGCGGGCTTGTTCGAAATTTTCTGACCCTGCGCAACACCACCGAATCCTGAACTGCAAGCGACCCGATATGGACCTGAATTTCACCCCCCAAGAAGAAGCCTTCCGCGCCGAGGTGCAGGCTTTTCTGAATGCCAAGCTGCCCGCGCGCATCGCCGCCAAGGTCAAGGCCGGGCAGCGCCTGACCAAGGCCGACCAGGACGAGTGGCACGCCATCCTGAACGAGCGCGGCTGGCTGGCCAACCACTGGCCCAAGGAATACGGTGGCCCCGGCTGGGGTGCGGTCGAGAAGTTCATTTTTGACACCGAATGCGCCCTGGCCGGTGGTCCGCGCATCGTGCCCTTTGGCGTGAACATGCTGGGCCCGGTGCTCATCAAGTTTGGTAACGAGGCGCAGAAAAAATACTGGCTGCCGCGCATTCTGAGCGGCGAGGACTGGTGGTGCCAGGGCTACTCCGAACCCGGCGCGGGCTCGGACCTGGCCTCTGTGAAAACTACGGCGGTACGACAGGGTGACCACTACATCGTCAACGGCCAGAAGACCTGGACCACCCAGGGCCAGCACGCCAACATGATCTTCTGCTTGGTGCGCACCGACCGCGAGGCCAAGGCCCAGTCGGGCATCAGCTTCTTGCTGGTGGACATGAACTCGCCCGGCGTGGAGCTGCGTCCCATCCGCACGCTCGATGGCGACAAGGAAGTCAACGAAGTGTTCTTCACCGATGTGAAGGTGCCGGTAGAAAACCTGGTGGGCGAGGAAAACAAGGGCTGGACGTATGCCAAATACCTGCTGACCTACGAGCGCACCGGCATCGCGGGTGTGGGCTTTTGCATTGCCGCGCTGGCCAAGCTCCAGGTGATTGCCGCCAAGGTCATCAAAAACGGCAAGCCGCTGGACCAGGACCCGCTGTTTGCCGCCCGCATGGCCCAGGTCGAGATTGATCTGGAGAACATGAAGACCACCAACCTGCGCGTGATTGCCGCCGTGGCGGGTGGCGGAGTGCCGGGGGCTGAAAGCTCCATGCTCAAGATCCGTGGCACCGAGATCCGCCAGGAAATCCTGTCGCTCATCCGTCGCGCGATGGGTCCGTATGCGCTGCCTTTCATCGAAGAAGCGCAGTACGAAGGCTATGCCGATGAACCCGTGGGGCCGAAGGAGGCAGCGACGGCAGCCGCGAATTACTTCAACTACCGCAAGCTGTCGATCTTTGGCGGCTCCAATGAAATTCAGAAGAACATCATTTCCAAAATGATCCTTGGTTTGTGAGGTTGCCGCGATGAACTTTGAACATACCGAAGACCGCCGCATGCTGGCGGACACCCTGAACCGTTTTGTGGCCGAGCAGTACGGCATTGAAACGCGCAACCACATTGCCTATGGCGACACCGGCATGGACCCGGCGCTGTGGGGCCGCTTTGCCGAGTTGGGCGCGATTGGCGCGCTGTTCCCTGAAGCCGATGGCGGCTTTGGCGGCGCAGGCTTTGACGTGGCCGTGGTGTTTGAAGCCCTGGGCGCAGGCCTGGTGGTGGAGCCGTTTGTGGGCGCGCTGGTGGTGGGCCGGGCACTGGGCTTGGCGGGCAGCGCTGCGCAAAAAGAATATATCTCCAGCATCATCGACGGCAGCACCGTGGTGGCCCTGGCGCACGAAGAGTCGGGCGCGCACTACGCCCTGAACCGTGTGACCACCCGCGCCGTGCGCAATGGCGACGGCTGGCTGCTGACGGGCCACAAGGCTGTGGTGTTGCATGGCGACCAGGCGCAGATGCTGCTGGTGAGCGCGCGCACCTCGGGCGCGGTGGACGATGAAGACGGCATCTCGCTGTTCCTCGTCCCCGCTGATGCCGCACGCCTCACAGGCCGGGGCATGGGCCGCATTGACGGCGGCCGCGTGGCCGAAGTCACGCTGCAGAACGTACAAGTCGGCGCTGGCGCGCTGCTGGGCGCGGAAGGGCAGGGCTTTGCCACGCTGGAACACGCCGTGGGCTGGGGCATTCTGGCCGTGTGTGCCGAAGCGCTGGGTGCCATGGACGTGGCCAAGAAGCACACACTGGAATACCTGCAAACGCGCAAGCAGTTTGGCGTGCCGATTGGCAGCTTCCAGGCCCTGCAGCATCGCATGGCGGACTTGCTGCTCGAAGTGGAGCAGGCGCGCTCGGCCGTCATCAACGCAGCGGCAGCCATGGACAGCACCGACCGCACTGAGCGCGAGCGCGCCCTCTCGGCCGCCAAGGTGACCATGGGGCGCATCGGCGCGCTGGTGGCTGAAGAAAGCATCCAGCTGCATGGCGGCATCGGCATGACGTGGGAGCTGCCGCTGTCGCACTACGCCAAGCGCCTGGTCATGGTGGACCACCAGTTTGGCGATGAAGACCATCACCTCGCGCGCTTCATTGAACTTGGTCGGAGATGAAGCCATGGAGCAGCCACTGCCTCTGCTGCAACGCCGCGAGGGCGCGGTGCTCGTGCTCTCCAACAACAACCCCGCTGCGCGCAATGCGCTGTCGCCCGCGTTCTACGCGGCGCTGACCGCAGCCCTGGCGCAGGCTGAGGCCGACGCCACCGTGGGCGCCATCGTGCTCACGGGCGAGGGCGGGCATTTTTGCGCGGGTGGCGACCTGCGCCAGCTTGCCAAGCGGCGTGAGTTGCCGGTGCAAGAGCGCCGCGCCAAGCTCGAAGGCCTGCACGACCTGATCCGCACTGTGCGCGATTGCCGCAAGCCGGTGATTGCGGCGGTGGAGGGCGCTGCCGCCGGCGCCGGCCTGTCGCTCGCGCTGGCCTGCGACATGCTGGTGGTTGCGCGCAATGCCGTGTTCTCTGTGGCGTACGTGAAAGTAGGGCTCACGCCCGACGGCGGCGCCACGGCCTTCCTGGCGGAGTTCGTGTCGCGCCAGGTGCTGACCGAGCTGTGCCTTACGGGCGAACGAATCTCCGGCGAGCGGCTCCATGCGCTGGGCCCCGTCAACCGCCTGGCTGAGCCCGGCGAGGCCCTGGCCCAGGCCGTGGCCCTGGCCGCGCAGGTGGCCACCGGGCCTGACACGGCCATGGCGAACATCAAGACCCTGTGCCGCAGCGCCTATGCGCAGCCGCTGGCCGATCAGCTGGAG
>NZ_JADHVT010000117.1 GCF_016783915.1 Acidovorax sp. | reverse complement strand
TACTACGCAATCCACGCAGACGCCAGCAGCGAGCGCCTGCTTCTCAGCGTGGTGGCAGCAGCCCAGCGCGGCGTGCGCGTGCGCGTGCTGCTGGACGACTTCCACAGCACCGGGCGTGATGCGCAGGTGATGCGGCTGGCGTTTGTGCCCAACATCGAGATGCGCATGTTCAACCCCCTCACGGGCGCAAGGGGGTCTCCCATTGGTCGCATGCTGGGCCTGCTGGGCGACTTCTCGCGCGTGCAGCAGCGCATGCACAACAAGCTGTTCGTTGCCGACAACGCCATGGCTGTGACCGGGGGCCGCAACCTGGGTGATGCCTATTTCGGCAATGCCGACTCGGGCAACTTTGTGGACCTGGACGTGCTGGCTGCAGGCCCCATCGTGCGGGACCTGTCGCGCAGCTTTGACAGCTACTGGAACAACGAGCGCGCCTACCCGGTGCAGTCGCTCATCACACAGGGCGAGCTTGACCACCTGCGCGACAGCATCCGTGTGGCCGACGAAGGGCGCAGACGCCGTGTCGCAGGCCAGGGTGGCACCAACGCCCCAGACCGCCTGCCGCCCGACATGGGGCCAGGCAGCACCGCTGCGCAGCGCGCACGCATCTGGAACTACGAGCCCATGGACCTGGAGCGCACGCCCTTAGTCTGGGCTGCGGCGGCCGTGCTGGTGGACCAGCCTGCCAAGATCCCGGCCGACAGCGCAGGGATGGGCAATGGGGCTGCTCTGGCCTTGGCAGCACCGCCGCCGGGCCCAGGCGCCAGCGCCACCGCAGGGGCGACCCCCAGCCCCAAGGCCGCTGCTGCCGCCTTGGTCTCGGGCTCCCGCACGATACCGGCGGCCGACAGCGCGGCAGCCTCCCCACCCCGCGTGCTGCCGACGGCCGATAGCGCCACCGCATCTTCCAACGGCGCGCCACCCGACAGCCCCCGCGCGAGCCCCGAAGCCACCGAGGCCCAAACCGACACCGTGGTGGACGGGCTGTTGCAGCTCATGGGCCAAGCGCGGCGCGACCTGCTCATCATCTCGCCCTACTTTGTGCCGGGGCCGGACATGGAGGCCGCCTTTGCGGCGGCGAGGGCGCGCGGCGTGCGGGTGCGGGTGCTGACCAATTCGCTGGCCTCCAACGACGCGCCCATTGCGCATGCCGGCTATGCCCGCCACCGGCCACAGCTGCTTGCCATGGGGGTGGAGCTGTACGAGATGCACAGCGAACTGCCAGGGGTGCTGCGGGGAGCGCTGGGCGTATCGGGCAGCATGGGCGGCGGCGCGGGTGCCGTGGGTTCGCAAGGCAGCTCGCGCGCCATGCTGCACTCCAAGCTGATGATCGTGGACGGCCGACTGCTGGCAGTGGGGTCGATGAACCTGGACATGCGCTCGCAGCGGCAGAACACCGAGGTGGCGCTGCTGATCCGCAGCACGGAGCTGTCTCGCCGCGCCCTCACTCAGATCGACACGGCGCTGAAAGAATCCGCGTGGCAGGTGCAGGCCACCGACCAGGGCCTGCGCTGGCGCGCCCCCGAGGGCAGCGGGCTGCCAGACGCCACGACCGAGCCCGACGCCAGTGCCCCGCTGCGGCTGATGCTGCAGCTGCTGGGCCCCCTGGCGCCCGACCACCTGCTGTAGCAGCGGCCTGAGACCCTGTCCTAAGCGCCGTGGGCGCTCTGGGCTTGCGCTTGCAAGTCCGCCACCCACACGGTGATCGCCCGCTGGTCCGTCATGGTGCGCACATGCTGGTACGCCACCTCGGCCTCGGCAAACCGGCGGCGCAGCAGGTTAAGCCATTGCTTGAGGCGCCCCGCGCGCTGGCGCGGCTCCAGGTCGTCGCACACCAGCTGCCAGAAGGCGGCCAGGTGTGGCACGAGATCGGCCCACACCACGGTGTCCGTGTCCGGCCGCCCAGCATCTGCGGCGCGAATGGCGCGTGCAAGACCAGGGTCCGCCACGATGCCTCGGCCCAGCATCAGCGCGTCGCAGCCCGACACTTCACGGCAGCGCTGCGCGTCGGCCACCGTCCAGATCTCGCCATTGGCCACCACCGGGATGGAGACCGCCGCGCGGATGGTGGGGATGTGCTCCCAGTAGGCCGGTGGGCGGTAACCGTCGGCCTTGGTGCGCGCGTGCACCACCAGCTCGGCAGCGCCCCCTGCCTGCATGGCCTGGGCACATTCACGCATCAGGTGGGTGTCGTTGAAACCCAGGCGCATCTTGGCCGACACCGGCAGGTGAGCCGGTACGGCGCGGCGTACCGCAGCCACCACGGCCACAATGCGCTCAGGCTCCTGCAGCAGCGCCGCGCCACCGCCGTGGCGGTTGACCACCTTGGCGGGGCAGCCGAAGTTCAGGTCGATCCCCTCGGGGCCCAGCGCCGCCAGGCGCGCCGCGTTTTCGGCCATGCTGACCGGGTCTGAGCCCAGCAACTGGGCCCGCACGGGCACCCCGGCCAAGGTACGGCTGCCGTTGCGCAGCTCGGGCACGTAGCGCAGGAACACCTTGTCGGGCAGCAGGGTGCCGGTGACGCGGATGAACTCCGACACGCAGCGGTCCACGCCGCCCACGCGGGTCAGCACATCGCGCAGCACAAAATCCAGAAGCCCCTCCATCGGGGCGAGCAGCAAGTTCATCTCAGGGGGACTGCTGGCTCGATGAGCCCTCTCCGAAAAAAGAGCCTCCACAGGCACTCAGCAGCAAAAATCAAAAAAAACAGCACCAAGCGCTAGTGCAATATGCCCAATCAGCTATCAAATAAGGAGCAATTGCGCAGGCATGCGGCGCTTGAGGCAGCGCCAGCCAGCCCACGATTGTGATGCAGGACATCCCAAGGGGTCATCACGGCGTCACGCCCGGCTGGTGGAATCGTCGCTCCAGAGACCGACCGCCACGGAGACACCCCATGCTGCTGCAAAAAACCGACAAAGCCCGCCTGGAACTCTCCCCTGGCGTGCGCACCCTGAGCCTGCGCGAACGCTCCCTGCTCCTGCTGGCCGACGGCAAACCGCTGTCAGACCTGCAAGCCATGTACAACGGCATTGGCGCGCAGATTGTCGAGAACCTGATGCGCCAGGGCTACCTGACCGGGCCGGCAGACCTGCCGCCCACGCCGGAGCCCACCGCCCCCTCCATCGAGCGCCCGGCACCGGGTGAGTCCCTGCGGTCGCTGGCCGGTGCGCGCATGTACCTGTTTGACACCTGCGAGCGCCTGTTTGCGCGCCGCGACCCCGTGCTGGCACAGCATTTCCGCGAGGCGCTGCGCGCTGCCAAGGACCGCACCAGCATGCTGGACGTGGGCGAAGCCATGTTTGAAGAAGTGGCACTCGCTGCAGGCGCCGAGCGTGCCGCCAGCCTGCGTGAGCGGCTGGACCAGTTGCTGCCAGCCAGCCCGGTGGCTGAAAACTTTGCCACTACGCAGCCCGCGCTGCTGGATTGAGCCGGTCTGTGCGGGTTCAGGCCGCAGCAAGCCGCCACAGAGACGTGACCTCGGCCGCACGCGCAGCGTGCAGCGCATCCTGCGCGTCGGCAGCCTTGGCATGCACCGGCTTGACGTCGTGGCGGCCACGCACCACCAGGCCCGCCTCGGCAATCCAGGCCAGCAGATGTTCGCGCGGGCGCAGGCCCAGGTGCTCGGCCAGGTCCGACAGGATCAGCCAGCCCTCGCCGCCGGGCTCCAGGTGTGCCGACAAACCCGCCAGAAAGCCCTTGAGCATGCGGCTGCCTTCGTCGTACACGGCGTGTTCGATGGGCGAGTTGGCGCGCGCCGGCACCCAGGGGGGGTTGCACACCACCAGCGGCGCCCGGCCCGGTGGAAACAGGTCCGCTTGCTGCAACTCGACACGGTCGAGCAGCTGCAGGCGCTGCAGGTTCTCGCGCGCACAGGCCAGTGCCCGGGGATCCTGGTCGGTGGCCACCACGCGCTGCACGCCACGGCGTGCCAGCACGGCCGACAACACCCCCGTGCCCACGCCAATATCAAACGCCAGGGCCTTGCTAGGCAAAGGTGCTGCTGCTACCAGCCCCACGTATTCGCCACGCACCGGCGAGAACACACCATAGTGCGGGTGAATGCGGTTGAGCGGCGGGGCACCCAGCGCAGGGATTTCGACCCCTTTCTTGCGCCACTCATGCGCGCCCACCAGCCCCAGCAGCTCGCGCAGCGTGGCCACAGAGCGCTCGCCGGTCGCAGGCCCCCAGGCCTCTGTGCAGGCCTGGCGCCAGTCGGGCGCGCGACGCAGCGCAATGCTGTAGTCCCCCTCCAGCGGAATCAGCACCGATGCCAGCACCCGCGCGCGCTGCGCTTGTGCCTGGCGATGCAGGTGAAACGCTTCGGCCGCCGTGGCCGCCGCCAGTTTCTGGGACGCTTTTGCAGCCGCCTTGCGGGGCTTCTTGTCGGCCCGGCGCATCAGCGCTTGCAGCAGGTGCCGCGCGTTCTGGAAATCACCCTGCCACAGCAACCCCGTCCCCTCACAGGCCATGCGGTAAGCCGTGTCGGCGGCCAGCGTGTCGTCAGCCCCCTCTACCCGGCGCGGCGCTGAGGCGCCACTCTCGGAGCGCCACAGGGCTTGCTGGGGCTGGCCCTGGTGGGTCCAGTGGATGGTGGAAGGATTTGTTGGCATCAGAGTCTGACAGTGCCGCGCACAGTCCGTAGTATGGGAAACAGGCGCGCGGCAGGCCGGGGATGCCGAGCAAGGGCCGCCCTGCAGCGAAGGCATCGTCCCCCTACCCGCGCAGCGCAGCGAAGCCAGAGCGGAGGGAACGAGCGCAGCGACGCAGGGGGGTGTCGTCGCACTTTATGCGTTGATCGGGCGCTTCAGGCGCACTTCTTCGATCTTCACGCCGCCGATCACGGCGGTCTTGGCAGTGGACAGCTCGCGCTTGAAGCCGGCCAGCTCATGAAAGCGCAGCGCGCGCTCATTGCGCAGCGGCACCCAGGCGGTGACGTTGGTGCAGCCTTCTTCTTGCAGGCCGTCACGGGCGGCGTCCCACAGGGCCAGGCCTACGCCCTGGTTCCAATGGGTGGGGGCCGCGTAGATGGCCCAGATTTCACCAGTGGTGGGGCGGGACTTTTCATCGCGCGAGCGGTCGTAGCCGACAAAACCGACGATCTTCTCGCCATCGACCGCCACCTGGACCTGGGGCTCGCAATATTCAATGGCCTCGCGCCAGTAGGCCTGGCGCTTTTCGACCGACATGGATTTCAACTGCTCGTCTGGCACCAGTCCTTTGTAAGCCTCTTGGGCAGAGACAGTGTGGATCTGGGCGATGGCTTTGGCATCGCGAAGCGTAGCGGGACGAACCTGGATACTTGACATGAAAAAACCGAACGAAAACGGGGAATGAAAAAACAAAAGGACCGGCATTGTCGCCGCAAACGGTTTTTCCACCCTGACAGGCGGGTAGCGCATCCCTGTCGGTCACGCCTCTCTGCCTCGCTTTTCGCCCCCCCACGCCCCGCATTCGCAGGGGCCCGCAGCCAACCCTCAGGCCATGACCATGGCGCCCGACAAGGCGCTGCCCGCAGCCGCAGTGGCCGCTGCTGCTGCGCGCTGCACCATCGCGCGCTTGTTGCGGGGGCGGGGCACATGCACTGCCGGTGGGGCGCCGTTGATGGCCGCGAGGCTGCGCACCAGTGTGACGGTGCGCGAACCGCCATCGCGGTCTTCGCTGGCATACGCGCGGTAGCTGCCGTTGCCCTGGCCATGGCTGCGCTGCACCGTATGGAACGCCACCCGTGCCCCCGTCACCCGGTGGCCGCCAAAGGGCAGCACCCGCAGGCGCGCGTCGCGGTCCAGCGCCAGGCCCAGGTTGCCCGGCCGGTTGATCAGGTCGGTGCGGATGCCGCGCCAGGTCTGCCCAGCGTCGGCCGAGAACTGCCAGGTGCCAGCCTGGGCGTCCAGGTGCTCGATCACCACGCCGGCTGCCGCCAGCATGTCGGGGCAGTGCTCCTGCACGATGAGCGCCACGCTGTTGCCCCCCAGGCCGGTGCCCGCATGGGCTGCGCCGGGGCTGGCCGCGGGTCGTCGTTCGCTGTGGTGCAGGCCTGCTGCGGAGGTGCTGGCGCCATGGGTGTGTGCATTGATCGTCATGGGAACCCTTTGAAAACGGAGAGTGGTTACGAAGGTTTGCGCATTGGTGCGCACCCAAAGTGCTTTTCAATGCTTGACGGAAAGTCTAGAAAGTGCACATCCGTGCGTCCATCGCACAAATGGACTAGCCCGCAACACCCGGTTGTGCGCAATACTTGCCTGTATGACTGCCCGTCTTTTGCTTGTGGATGACCACACCCTGTTCCGCACGGGGCTACGCCTGATCGTGCAGGACCACCCCAGCGTGGGCAGCATTGCCGAGGCCGGATCGATCGCCGATGCCTGCGCACTGCAGCAGGCCGAGATCGACCTGGTCCTGCTGGACATCCAGTTGCCCGGCATGAGCGGGCTGGACGGCCTGCGGCTGCTGCGACAGGCGTGCCCCCGGGCGCGCATCGTTCTGGTGTCGGCCAGCGTGGCACCCGATGCCATCCACGAAGCGCGCGCGCGGGGGGCCGATGGCTTTTTGCCCAAGTCCGCCAGCGCCGAGGACATCCTGGAGGCCATCAGCTGCGCGCTGTCAGGCCAGCCGTGTTTTCCGATCAACAGCGGCAACAGCGCCACGGTGCGGGGGCCCGACACGCCATCCCTCACGGCACGGCAGCTGGATGTGCTGTCGCTGCTGTGCACGGGCAGGCCCAACAAGGTGATCGCCCGCGACCTGGGGCTGAGCGAGAACACGGTGCGTGTGCATGTGGCGGCCATCTTTGCGCAGCTGGGCGTCAACAGCCGCAGCGCTGCGCTGCTGGCGGCCCAGCGCCTGGGCCTGTCCACCCCGCAGCTTCATGACCCCCTCTGAAACCAGTCCGCTGCCCCTCGAACCGGTGATACCACCCACACGCTGGGGCTGGCCGGTGTGGGAGCGCGACGAGGTCCTGCGCGAACAGGTAGCCCTGCTGCGACAGAACTTTCCGATGACGCTGCTGGCATCGCTGGCCACGGCCCTGGGCACGCTCTGGGTCATGGCCCGCGTGGCAGACACGCAGGCCATCACCGTATGGCTGGTCTCGCACACGCTGGTGGTGGCCGGGGTGTACCTCGCGCTGCGCAGCATTGCACCGTTTGTGGACCCGGCGCCGCAGGCCGCGCGCAAGCTCATCGCCTGCATGGCGGCCATGGGCCTGAGCTGGGGCAGCCTGGGCTATGTGGTGCTGTACTGGGGCAACTCCGACAGCGTCATCTACGCCATCGGCATCATCAGCACCGTCTCGTCGGGAGCGCTCGGGCTCGGCGCGCCACTGTACCGGGCCTACGTCACCTACCTCACCAGCGCCATCGGCGGCGTGATGCTGTCAGTGGCGCTGGCGGGCGGGCCCGTGATGTGGCCTGCGCTGTTCCTGACCGGGGTGTATTACGCGCTGACCTGCCTGCAGGCACGCACGGCCGACCGTGCCACAAGGCGCAGCATTGCGCTCAAGCTGGAAAACGAACGCCTGGTCAGCCAGCTGCGGGCCGAATCGCAGCGGGCCCTGGCGGCACAGGAGGCCGCCGAGCAGGCCGACCGCGACAAATCCCGCTTTCTCGCGGCTGCCAGCCATGACCTGCGCCAGCCCTTGCATGCCATGGGTCTGTTTCTGGAATCGCTGCACCGCAGCCCGCTCAATGACCACCAGCGCACCGTGCTGAAACACGCACATGCCGCGTCTGGCGCTGCGGCCGAGATGCTCACCACCTTGCTCGACTACTCCCGGCTGGAGGCCGGCGTGGTCAAGGTGCGGCCAGCCGCGTTTGCGGTGCAGCCCCTGCTCACCGCGCTGGAGCAGGAGTTTGGCGTGCAGGCCGACACGGCCGGCCTGGTGTACCGCACCCGCGAGACCTCTGCCGCCGCGTTTGCCGACCGCTCCCTGGTCGGCCTGGTGATGCACAACTTCATCTCCAACGCCCTGCGCTACACCGCCCAGGGCGGTGTACTGATTGCCTGCCGCACGCGTGGAAAACGGCTGGCGCTGGAGGTGTGGGACACCGGGGCGGGTATCCCCGAGCACCAGTGGGAACACATCTTCAAGGAGTTCCACCAGCTCGGTAACCCGGAGCGCGACCGCCGCAAAGGCCTGGGCCTGGGCCTGGCCATCGTGCAGCGCCTGGCGCGTGAAATGCGGACCTCCGTGGAGTTGCGCTCGCAGCCTGGCAAAGGGTCTGTCTTCAGGCTGTGGCTTGACCGCTGGCAAGGTGCGCTGGAGGACGATGCCACCACACCCCAGGACGGCCGCAGCCTGGTAGGCCTGAAGGTGCTGGCCATCGACGATGACGAGGCCGTGCGCCTGGGCATGCAATCATTGCTGCAAAGCTGGGGCTGCCAGTGCATGACGGCAGAATCCAGCGCAGACGCCCTGGAAGTCCTGGAGGACGTGACGCCCGACATCATCATCACCGACTTCCGTCTGCGCCATGAAGAAACCGGCAAACAGGTACTGCAGGCGCTGCGAGCCTACCTGGGAACCAACGTGCCCGCGATCATCATGACGGGTGACACCTCGCCCCAGCGCCTGCGCGACGCGCAGTCCACCTCCGCGTTGCTGCTGCACAAGCCGGTGTCCACCGGCCAGCTGCGCGATGCGATGGTGCAGCTCATCACCCAGCCGCCGCTGCCTGCTGCCAGGGTGGACGACGAACCGGAAGACGGTCAGACAGCACCCGGGCAACTCACACAAAGCACTACAACCAGCGGCGCAGCAGCCCCATGACCTGGTCGAACTTGGCCCCATAGGGCGGATAAAACAGCGAGCCCATGGCCCAGCGCGACTGCACCAGCACCGACTTCTGGTGGCAGAAGCGCAGGAACCCCTGCTCGCCGTGGTAAGCGCCCCAGCCACTGTCGCCCACGCCGCCAAACGGCAGGTTATCGTGCGCAATGTGCATCAGCGTGTCGTTCACCGTCACCCCGCCGCTCACGGTGCGGCGCAACACGTCGTCGCGCACGGCCTCGCTCTGGCCAAACCAATAAAGCGCCAGCGGGCGGGGCCCGCTGTTGATGTGGGCAATGGCATCGTCCAGGCGCTCATACGAGATCACGGGCAGGATGGGGCCAAAAATTTCCTCCTGCATGAGCTGCATTTGCGACGTGGCACCAAACACCAGCGTGGGCAGCATCTGGCGGCTTGCACCGTCGCCCAGCGTCCCCACGGTGGGCACCATAGGTTTGCCGTCGGTAGGGTCGATCGTGTGCACCTCTGCCCCTTGTGTTTGCGCCTGCTGCAGCATCGTGCGCAGGCGGGCATGGTGGCGTGGCGTGATGATGGAAGCGTAATCGGCGTTGCCCTCGATGGTGGGAAACAGGCGCACCACCGCAGCCCGGTAAGCCTGCGCAAATTCGCCCTCACGGCCGCGCGGCAACAACACGTAATCAGGGGCAATGCAGGTCTGCCCTGCGTTGAGCAGCTTGCCGTGCGCAATCTTGAGTGCTGCGTCCTGCATGTCGCAATGGCCGTCGATGATGCAGGGCGACTTGCCCCCCAGTTCCAGCGTGGTGGGTGTCAGGTTCTGCGCTGCCGCCTGCGCCACCTTGCGGCCCACCGCCGTGGAGCCTGTGAACACCAGATGATCGAAAGGCAACGAGGCAAACAAGGCGGACAGGTTGGCGTCTCCCTGCACCACACAGAATTCGTCGGGGGCAAAGAACTGCGCCACCAGTAGCGCCAATTGGGCCGAGGTATGGGGCGTCAACTCGCTGGGCTTGAGCATCACGCGGTTGCCCGCTGCCAGCGCGGTGATGGCGGGTGCCAGGGCCAGTTGCACCGGGTAATTCCACGGTGCAATCACCCCCACCACCCCCATGGGCTGGCGCTGGATGAAGGCGTGGGCCGGCTGAAGGTGAATCGGCGTATGCACCTTTCGGGGCTTGACCCACTTTGCCAAGTGGCGCAGCGTGTGCGACAGCAAGGTGCGCAGCACCAAGAAGTCTGCCACCTCCGTGAGGCGGGGTGACCGCATGCCAAAGTCGGCCTGCACGGCCGCCGCGAGCACAGGCCCATTCTCATCGAGCAACTTGCGCAAGCGCAGCAAACGCTCTCGCCGCACGAGCAGCGGCACGTCCACGTGCGCACGGCTGGCCTGGAACTGAAGATCGAAATGTGCGCGGATATCGGCTGGTGTCATGGATGGATGATAGGAGACACCCCGATGGGCGCGTCACAAAAAGGCAGACGCCCTAGGGTTGATGCCCGTTGGCTTACGCTCGTACCGCGGGACTCTCATGAGATGAGGTTGGTGGCAGCCAAAGTGCAGCGGCCGCCGCATCAACGCACTTCGCGTGCTTCTACGTCTGTGACCTGTGCCGCCCCCGGCAGGATGCCGCCACGGCGCGATGCGGCGGCGTCTTCACTGGCGCCTTCAGGTGCACTATTGCCGCGGCGGCCAGCAGACCACCGCTGCGTAGACCGAAAGACCGTGCTGAAGCCTGTGCGTGGGTCCACACCCATCACCCACGGAGTCACCGGTCGTCCTGTCAGGCGCGCCCAGCCTGCACGCAGCACCCACACCAGCGCAAGCAACATGGCCGCGACCAAAAGGCTGGCAAACAGGACCAACCCCATGGCAATGACGACCAGACGCAACAGAAAGCTCACGACACCCGCAACAAAATCATTCAAACGACACCTCTCCTTCACAACTTGGGATGCAGATTGGGGTGCTGAATCACACCGCAACCGCCTCCCGAGCCCACATCAATCTTGCGGGACGACTCCGAACTGGAACACACCAGGCTCCAGGACAGGGTTGACGGTGACCGGAATCACACTCTTGGGCGGGAATCGCCCTTCCAGCAACAGCTTGGACAGCGGATTCTCTATGCGCTGCTGGATCGCCCGCTTGAGCGGCCGTGCGCCAAACACGGGGTCGAACCCCACCTTGGCCAATTCTGCCAAGGCAGCGTCGGACACCTGCAACTCCAAATCCATCTTCGCCAACCGGGATTGCAACAGCTGCAACTGGATCTTGGCAATCGAGGCAATGTGCTGGGCATCCAGCGCATGGAACACCACGGTCTCATCGATGCGATTGAGGAACTCAGGCCGGAAGTGGTTCTTGAGTTCACCCCAGACGGCTTCCTTGATGTCTTCCGAATCCTGCCCCACCATGGCCTGGATCAGATGCGAGCCGATGTTGCTCGTCATCACGATCACCGTGTTCTTGAAGTCCACGGTGCGGCCCTGGCCGTCGGTCAGGCGGCCGTCGTCCAGCACCTGCAGCAACACGTTGAAGACGTCGGGGTGGGCCTTCTCCACCTCGTCGAGCAGCAACACGCTGTAGGGCTTGCGGCGCACGGCCTCGGTCAGGTAGCCGCCCTCCTCGTAGCCCACATAGCCGGGCGGCGCACCGATCAGACGGGCCACCGAGTGTTTCTCCATGAACTCGCTCATGTCGACACGGATCAGGTGGTCTTCGCTGTCAAACAGGAAGCCCGCGAGCGCCTTGCACAGCTCGGTCTTGCCCACGCCCGTGGGGCCGAGGAACAGGAACGATCCGGTGGGCCGATTGGGGTCACTCAGCCCTGAGCGCGAACGGCGAATCGCATTGGCCACTGCGGCAATCGCCTCTTGCTGGCCCACCACACGCTCGTGCAGCTTGGACTCCATCTGCAGGAGCTTGTCTTTTTCGCCCTGCATCATCTTGGCCACGGGAATGCCCGTAGCGCGACTCACCACTTCAGCGATTTCTTCAGCGCCCACCTGCGTGCGCAGCAGGCGGCGCGTGGCGGGCGCGCCGTCCTTGCCAGCCTCTTGCGCTTGGGCTTCCTTCAACTGCTTTTCCAGCTCAGGCAGTTTGCCGTATTGCAGCTCGGCCACCTTGTTGAAGTCACCTTTGCGAGTGAATTCCTCGATCTGAAACTTGAGCTTGTCGATGGCCTCGCGCACATGAGCGCTACCTTGCGCCTGGGCCTTTTCAGACTGCCAGATCTCGTCGTAGTCGGCGATTTCCTTTTGCAGCTTGGTGATCTCCTCCTCGATGAGCGCAAAGCGCTTTTGTGAGGACTCGTCCTTCTCGCGGCGCACCGCTTCGCGCTCAATCTGCAGCTGAATCAGGCGGCGGTCGAGCTTATCCATCACCTCAGGCTTGGAGTCCATCTCGATCTTGATCTTGGACGCGGCCTCATCGATCAAGTCGATCGCCTTGTCCGGCAGGAAGCGATCCGTGATGTAGCGATTACTCAGCTCGGCCGCAGCGACGATCGCTGGGTCGGTAATGTCCACGCCGTGGTGGACCTCATATTTTTCCTGCAGACCGCGGAGGATGGCAATGGTCGCCTCCACGGTGGGCTCGCCGACCAGGATCTTCTGGAAGCGCCGCTCCAGTGCTGCATCCTTTTCGATGTACTTGCGGTATTCGTCGAGTGTGGTGGCCCCCACGCAGTGCAGCTCGCCGCGCGCCAGCGCGGGCTTGAGCATGTTGCCCGCGTCCATCGCGCCCTCGCCCTTGCCCGCGCCCACCATGGTGTGCAGCTCGTCGATAAAGACGATGGTCTGACCTTCGTCCTTGGCCAGTTCGTTGAGCACGCTTTTCAGGCGCTCTTCAAACTCGCCCCGGAACTTGGCACCCGCAAGCAGCGCAGCCATGTCGAGGCTGAGCACGCGCTTGCCCTTGAGGCTCTCGGGTACTTCGCCCGCCACAATGCGCTGGGCCAGGCCTTCTACGATGGCGGTCTTGCCCACGCCGGGTTCGCCGATCAGCACGGGGTTGTTCTTGGTGCGGCGCTGCAGCACCTGGATGGCACGGCGGATTTCGTCGTCGCGGCCAATCACGGGGTCCAGCTTGCCAAGACGAGCGCGCTCGGTGAGATCCAGGCAGTACTTGGCCAGAGCACCGCGCTGGCCTTCGGCCTCTGCACTGTCCATCTTCTGCCCGCCGCGCACGGCGTCGATGGCAGCCTCCAGGCTCTTGCGCGTGAGGCCGTTGTCCTTGGCGATCTTGGCGGCTTCGCCCTTGCTATCGATCACGGCGAGCAAAAACAGCTCGCTGGCGATGAACTGGTCACCGCGCTTGATGGCCTCTTTCTCGGTGGCCTGGAGCACACGCCCCAGCTCAGGGCCGCCTTGTACCTGGTCGTTGCCCTCCACCTGAGGCAGGCGCTTAACCGCCGCCTCGGCCCCCGCCAGCAGGCCGGGCACATTGGCGCCCGCACGCTGCAGCAGCGCCTTCGGGCCATCGTCCTGTTGCAGCATGGCCTGCAGCACATGTACCGGCTCGATGTAGGCGTGGTCATTGCCTAGTGCAATGCTCTGTGCATCGCTCAAGGCTTCCTGGAATTTGGTGGTGAATTTGTCGAGACGCATGGTCTATGTCCTCCGAGTTGCATTGAACTTGAGGCAAGGGGAGCCTGATTTCAAGACAGTGCGTCGGTGGATGATTGATATGTATCAGCCAGGTGCTACACATTACGACCATGCTCAGGCAACTTCACTGTTACCCAGGCCTATTACCGCCATTCACCCTCAGCGGGGGCGGCAATCGACCAACAGCCAAAAAAACACCCATTGCCCATAGCCGCTTCTAGGAACTTATTAATGCCGTCAGCCCCTGTACTTTGCCATGTGTCCTAGTTAGGGAAAAGACTGTAAATAAAGCATATCTGCATCACCACAAAAAAACGCGCATACGCTCAAAGCAATGCTGCATGACTGGGCATGGTCTCAGAATGATGCCGCTCATCCCAGCCTCAAGCCCACTTGTCATGGACTCCTTGGCTACCCCCCGCGACTTTCATACCATGTCAACATGTATGCATTGACACGCTGCCACACAGCCTGCACGCCGGTAAAAACCTATCCTCCCGCAGGGCAACAGGGATTCACCGCCATTGAACTCATGGTAGTGATCATGATCATCGCCGTTTTGGCCGCCCTGGCGGGTCCCAGCTTCACACCCTTGATGGAAAGATGGCGCGTGCGCGACGCAGCCGAAGCACTGACTTCCAGTTTGTATCTAGCCCGTTCTGAGGCGATCAAACGCGGCGGAGGTGTCACCATAGATGCAACTGGTGGCTGGAATGTCGGCTGGAAGGTAATTCATACCCAGAACGGGGCTGTGACAGACATACGAATCCATGCAGCTCCGACAAGAGTCTCCATAACTCAGAGCAATAACAAAACAGTCGTCTATGCAGACCGTTGGGGAATGCTTGCAGAAAGCAGCGGTGCCGCCGCGGTTGCGATGAATTTTTTGGTTTACCCAGAAGGTAAATCCCAAACTGATACTGCTGCGATACGGTTGTGCGCCAGCGCGAGTGGACGCATCATCCAAGTCAAGCATGGAGCGGCCTGCCCAGCATGATGTGGGCCCTAATCAATTCATGAAAATCCACACTTGTCTAGTGTCCCGAAGCCTCCTCCTTCGTGCTGGAGGGTTTACTGCCATAGAGTTAATGGTCGCCTTGGGCATCATGGCAGTGCTTGCAGGTTTGGCGACTCCTTCGTTCACTCTGATGATAGAGAGCTGGCGAGTGCGCGATGCAACTGAATCACTGCGGTCATCTTTGCTAATGGCGCGCTCTGAGGCCATCAAGCGCGGCGGTCAAGTAGCAATACAAAAATTGCCAAATAATACTAACGGCTGCACGACCGCCACTGGAAACCGCGATTGGGATTGCGGTTGGATCATTTGCCTAGATACCAACAGTAATGGAGCCTGTGGCAACACAGAGCCTGTGCTCCAGCGCGTCGAAACACCCGCTCGGGTACAAGTCACCCGTACCGGCGGCGGTAACAGCATCAAACTCAACCGATGGGGTTTAGTCGACGGGACTTGGCCAGGTTTCAGTTTGGTGCCGCTGGACAAAAGTACTGCCCACCCAGGTGCACGCGGCGTCTGTATGAGCTCAGGCGGACGCATTCGCATACTCCCCCCGGAAGCCATTCCATGTCCCAATTAAGTTCTTTCACCCCCTTTGTCAAAATTCAGCGTGGTATCAGCCTGATCGAATCTCTCGTTGCCATTGTTGTGATGGCGCTGGGCATTTTGGGCATTCTTGGCGTTCAAATGCGCACACTCTCAGACACATCCACCTCAGTGCGTCGTGCACAGGCCATACGGCTGATCGAAGATTTGGGTGAGCGCATGAAAACCAATCCCAGCGCACTAGCAAACCTTAACTCCTATGTTTCCAATTTCGCTGCAACCCCCACGGTCGGTAGCTGCACTACCGGTTGCGACCAAGCGCAATTAGCAGCCTATGACTTGGCCGTCTGGAAAAGGGGTGTACGAGAGAACCTCCCTTTAGGCAAAG
>NZ_JADHVT010000116.1 GCF_016783915.1 Acidovorax sp. | reverse complement strand
GGCTGCAGCAGCTGCTGGCGGTATTGGCCTGGTGGCATGCCAAACCAGCGTTTGCAGGCCCGAAACAGGTTGCTCTGGTCGCTGAAACCCAGCTGGTCCGCCACCTCGGCCAGGCTGCGGCGCGGGTCGGCCAGGTATTGGCGGGCCAGCTCGCTGCGGGTGTCGTCCAGCAGTTGCTGAAAACTCACTGACTCTGCCTGCAGGCGGCGCTGCAAGGTGCGATCGGTGAGGTGCAGGCGCGCAGCCACGTCCTCGCGGCGGGGTTCACCGAGGTGCAGCATGCGCGATATCTCGGTGCGCACCTTGGCGCTGACCAGCGATTGGCCCAACGGGCCCAACTGCCCCAGCTCGGCCTCTACCAGTTGCTCGTGCAGCGCCCACAGGTTCGGGTTGTGGGTGGGGATGGGTTGCAGCAGGTCGGCTTCGGCCATCAGGAAACGGTTTACTGGCTGGCCAAAGTGGGGTGGTACGCCAAATGCAGCGCGGTGTCGCGTATCGTCGGCTGGCGCTGGGGTGAGCAGCTCCACGGCCAGGGCAGTGAGGTCGCGCCGGGTGAGCCAGTCGCACAGCGTCAGCAGGGTCAGCACCGCAAACTCCACCCGCTGTCGCGGTATGGGGCGCGAGGCGCCGATGTGGTTAAGCACCATCCAGTAGCCGCGCGGGTCACGCTCCATCGAGAACGTGGTGGCGTCCGAGATCAGCGCCATGTGTCGGTCCAGGTGCTTGAAGCCTTCGAGAAGGTTGGGCCCCGAGGCCAGTGCGTGGCCCACCAGGTCCAGCTTGCCGTAGCGCGCGGCCAGCTGGCGGTCCAGGCCCAGCCCCGGGCGATCGTAGTGCTGGGCTGCGGCCTCCCACAAGCGGCTGACGCGGTCCACATCCACGCGCGTGTGGGGGTGTTGCAGGCTCTCCAGGTCGATGTCGGCATGCGCGCACAGGGCCTGCACCGGCAGTCCTTCGGCTGCAAACAGCTCCGCAATGCCGCGCACCCAGGCGGCAGAGCTGGTGCGCTGCGGCAGCGGGTTCATGGGCAAGTCCCTGTCTCAGGGTTTACGCGCGGGTGGTGTTCTGAAGTCACTGTTTTGGTGTGGTTGCGATAGTGGGTTGTGGGCCGGGCGTTTCCACAATCGGCGCCGAGGTCGGTTCCAGGCGCGAGTGTGATGCGTTCTGCAGGCCCGCCCGCGAGTGTGATGCGTTCTGCAGGCCCGCCCCATTCCTGAAAACCCCGAAGGAGACAAACAACATGGCCTATTTTGCAAAGAGCCTGCGCTGGGGCGCAGCATGCCTCGCCGCTTTGATGACCACGGCGTGTGGTGGTTCTGGCGGTACGCCGCCCGAACTGCGCGAAACCCGCTACGGCATGGTGCGCGGCACGGATGACAGCGCCACCAGCGGCACCTATGCCTGGAAGGGCGTCCCCTATGCCCAACCCCCTGTAGGTGCCCTGCGCTGGCAGCCGCCCGCGGAGCCTACCGCCTGGACGGGCGAGCGCAGCGCCACCCGGTTTGGCAGTGCGTGCCTGCAGATGGGCCGCATTTACGGCCCGGGCGCCAACAACCGTTTTGACGACACCATTGGCCAGACGCTCAACACCCCCCTGGGCAGCGAAGACTGCCTGACCCTCAACATCTGGCGTCCGGCCACCGCGCAGGACAACCTGCCAGTGCTGGTCTTTATCCACGGTGGCAGTGCCATCTCGGGCTACACCGCCGACCCGGTGTACGACGGCGCCGCGCTGGCCAAGTCGGCCAATGCCATCGTGGTCACAGCCAACTACCGGCTTGATGTGCTGGGGTATCTGCAGTTGCCCGCCCTGCATGCCGGCAACACCGGCAGTGGAAGCAGCGCAGGCGGCAGCACCTATACCGGCAACTACGCGCTGCTGGACGTCGTGCAGGCGCTGCGGTTCGTCCAGGGCAACATCGCCCGGTTTGGCGGCAATGCGGGCAACGTCACGTTGATGGGGCAGTCGGCGGGGGCCATCAATGCCTTGGCGCTGCTGACCGCACCGCAGGCCACCGGGCTGTTCCACAAATTGGTACCGATCAGCGGCGGGATCTCCTTGGCGTCGAACCTGCCCGCCGGGTCCATTCCCACACTCAACCCGGTCTCCCGCTACGCCACACAGGCCAGCCAGTTGCTGGCGCATCTGGCCGTGGCCGATGGCCTGGCACCTGGCCTGCCCGAAGCCCAGACCCTGGTGGCCAGCTGGCCCCCCGCGCAGGTGGCCAGCTACCTGCGTGGCAAGGATGCGCGGGTCGTTTTGCAGACGGTGCTGGCAAAGGGGCTGACAGGTTCTGGCCCGATCCCGGACGGTGTGGTGGTTCCGGCCGATCCGATCACGGAGATTTCTGCGGGCCGCTATCAGAAAGTGCCTGTGTTGTCTGGCTACACGGCCGAGGAGGGCAAGCTGTTTGCCCCGTTCCTGGTGCTGCTGGGCGGCAAGCCCGGCATGAAGATCGGCGATGCCGAGCGCTTTGCGATGATGCAGCGCTTCGACCCTGATGCCCCCACCACCCTCACTGCGGCGGACATTCTGGATGCGTCTTACCTGCCGGTGACAGCCCCGGGCACGGGCTACAACGCACGCACCCAGCTGCTGGGCAATGTGTTCATTGGCACCAGCCGCGACAACCTGCTGAACGCCCTGCGCAGCCAGCAGAGCAATGTGTGGAACTACCAATTCAACTGGGCCCAGCAGCCCGCACCGTGGAACGATGTGTACGGCGCGGCCCATGCGTTCGACCTGCCCTTTGTGTTTGGCAACTTCGGTCCCTCGGTGTTTGCGAAGGCGACCAACAGCACCGCCAACCAGCCGGGGCGCCTGGCCCTGTCGCGGGCCATGATGGACAGCCTGCGTGCGTTTGTGCACACCGGCGATCCCAACAACGCCACGCTGGGCCAGACCTGGCAGCCCTGGCCCCGCAAGTTCATCTTTGATGCAGACCAGAAGGCGGTGCGCCTGAGCGTGCAATGACCCTCGTGCTACAGATGTCGAACAGACCTCGGCCGAATGCGGGTGTTCAGTGCGCGGCCGTGGCGGCGAGGTATGCGTTCAGCGCCTCGTCGTCCACGATGGCCACGCGCCCGAAGTCCAGCGACACAATGCCCATGCCCTCCAGCGACTGCAGCACCTTGTTCACGGTCTGCCGCGACAGGCCCACCAGCTGGCCCAGCTCTTCCTGCGTGAGGTTGAGCCGCCGGGTGCTGCGCCAGAACAGGCGGCTGAGGTACAGCGCCACGCGGTGCTCGGTGGACTGGGTGCGCCCGGCTTCGATGATGGTCATGGCCTGGCCCAGCCGCATGTTCAGATGCAGCACCAGGAACTGGTTGAACGCCAGGCTGGTCTCGCGCAGCGTGGCAAACAGCGGCAGGGGCAGGCACAGCAGGGTGGTAGGGCGCAGTGCCACCACGTGGTACCGGCGGGGCTCGGGCTTCATGGCCGAGCCCTCGCCAAACCATTCACCGTCAGGTACGCCGATGAAGGCGGACGACCGGCCCTTGCTGGTGGGGCTCTGCAGCATCACCAGACCCGACAGCACCGCATGCCAGCCCCGCACGGCGCTGCCGGCGGGCATCATCACCGCGCCCTTGTCGGCCTGCTCGGCAAACACCTCTTCGCGCAGCCGCTCCTGCATGGCGGCAGGCAGGCCCGCGAACCAGGGCTGGGCGGCTATGAATCGTTGGGCGGATGGGGCAGCGCAGAGCATGGGCCTGATTGTCGCTGCAGCGGTGCCGACGGTTCAGGGTATTCCCTTGCCCTTTGTCAGTGGGACGACAAGTGTTGGCAGCCATGCCTGCCGGGCGCACACTCCGCTGTGGTTCACGGGGTCCGGCGACGGTGCAGCCGTGCCGCCGCCGATGCCATGCCAGTGTGGTGGTGTGGCGTGCGTGGTTTCACCCCAGTGGCGTGCGGGGGCACGACGCGGGCGACACCCGGACGCCGATACGCGCGCTACGATGACCGTTCCATTCACTACAACATCCAAGGAGTATTCATGCTGGGCTTGATGCAGAGTCAACCATTGCTGATTTCGTCGCTGATCGAATTCGCCGAACGCCACCACGGCGACGCCGAAATCGTGTCCCGACGGGTGGAGGGGGACATCCATCGCTACACGTACCGCGACCTCGCCGCACGTGCCCGCCGCCTGGCCAACGCGCTGGATGACCTGAAGCTCCAGTTCAGCGACCGGGTGGCCACGCTGGCCTGGAACGGCTATCGCCACATGGAGATGTATTTCGGCGTGAGCGGATCAGGCCGCGTGCTGCACACCGTCAATCCGCGCCTGCACCCCGACCAGATCGCCTGGATCATCAACCACGCAGAAGACCAGGTGATGTGCTTTGACGCCACCTTCTTGCCCTTGGTGCAAGCGGTGCATGCCAGGTGCCCCACCGTCAAGAAATGGGTTGCCCTGTGCGATGCCGACAAGCTGCCTGCAGACACCGGCATTCCCGGCCTGACCAGCTACGAAGCCTGGATTGGCGCGCAGTCTTCGGACTACGCCTGGCCCGAGTTTGATGAGAACTCTGCATCGAGCATGTGCTACACCAGCGGCACCACAGGCAACCCCAAGGCCGCGCTGTACAGCCACCGCTCCACCACGCTGCACGCCTACGCTGCGGCGCTGCCCGATGTGATGTGCCTATCGGCCCGCGACTCGGTGCTGCCCGTGGTGCCCATGTTCCACGTCAATGCCTGGGGCATTCCGTACTCGGCCGCGCTCACCGGCTGCAAGCTGGTGTTCCCCGGCCCGGCGATGGACGGCAAGTCGATCTACGAACTGATAGAAGCAGAGAAGGTCAGCTATGCCGCAGGCGTGCCTACCGTGTGGCAGATGATGCTGGGCCACATGAAGCCTGCGGGCCTCAAGTTCTCCACGCTGCGCCGCACGGTCATTGGCGGCTCGGCCTGCCCGCCCGCCATGATCCACGCCTTCAAGGAAGACTACGGCGTGGAGGTGCTGCACGCCTGGGGCATGACCGAGATGAGCCCGCTGGGCACGCTGTGCACGCTCAAGAACAAACACCTTGTCATGTCCAAGGACGAGCAGATGAAGATCCTGCAGAAGCAGGGCCGTGCGATCTATGGCGTGGACATGAAGATCGTGGGTGGCGACGGCAACGAGCTGCCCTGGGACGGCAAGACCTATGGCGACCTGCTGGTCAAGGGCCCCTGGATCGTGGGCAGCTACTTCAAGGGCGAGGGCGGTGACCCGCTGGTGCGCGACGCGCAGGGCCGGGGCTGGTTCCCCACGGGTGACGTGGCCACCATCGACGCCGATGGCTTCATGCAGATCACCGACCGCAGCAAGGACGTGATCAAGTCCGGTGGCGAGTGGATCAGCTCCATCGACATCGAGAACATTGCGATGGCCCACCCCGCAATTGCCATGGCGGCGTGTGTGGGTATGCCGCATCCCAAGTGGGACGAGCGCCCCATCGTCGCCGTGGTCAAGCGGCCGGGCACCGAGGTGACGCGCGAAGAGCTGCTGGCCTTCTACGAAGGCAAGACGGCCAAGTGGCAGATCCCCGATGACGTGGTGTTTGTCGATGCCATTCCAATCGGTGCCACGGGCAAGATGCTCAAGACCAAACTGCGTGAGCAGCTCAAGGATTACAAGCTTCCCGGCCTGTGATCAGGGGGCAATGCATGTGCGCGCATCGCTTGCGAGCGCCATTATTTGCATTGCCCCAGGCTGGTGCGCGCTCGGGGGAGCGCTGCGCCAGTCACGTGTGCGACGCTGGTAGGGGCAATCCCTGAGCATCGCTTTGTTGCAACGCGGTACGCTGCGTTGTGTCGATTTACAAGGAGACAAAAGCATGAAGTTCGCTATTAAGGCTGTAGCAGCCTCGGTAATCTTGGCAAGCGCTGGCGGAGCCTTCGCTCAAAAGGGCGAGACGGTGAAAATCGCCTGGCTCGACCCCCTGTCTGGCCTGATGGCGGCAGTGGGAACGAACCAGCTCAAGAGCTTCCAGTTCATCGCTGAAGAGTTCAACAAGAAGAACCCTGCAGGCGTCAAATTTGAAATCATCGGCATCGACAACAAACTCAGCCCCCAGGAAACCACCAGCGCTTTGCGCTCGGCCATGGACCAGGGTGCACGCTATGTGGTGCAGGGCAACGGCTCCGGTCCGGCGCTTGCCATCATGGACGCGCTCGAAAAGCACAACGCACGCAATCCCGGCAAGGAAGTCCTGTTCCTGAACTACGCGGCCGTGGACCCAGACCTCACCAACAGCAAGTGCAGCTACTGGCACTTCCGTCTGGATGCTGACACCTCCATGAAGATGGAAGCCCTGACGACCTACATGAAGGACCTGCCAGAGGTCAAGAAGGTCTATCTGATCAACCAGAACTACTCACACGGCCACCAGGTCTCCAAGTTCGCCAAGGAGATGATGCAGCGCAAGCGCCCCGACGTGCAGTTTGTGGGTGACGACCTGCACCCCCTGGCCCAGGTGCGCGACTTCTCGCCCTACATCGCCAAGATCAAGGCGTCGGGTGCTGACAGCGTGATCACCGGCAACTGGGGTTCTGACCTGGCGCTGCTGATCAAGGCCGCCAACGACGCGGGCCTGAACAACGTCAACTTCTACACCTACTACGGTTCTGTCACCGGCAGCCCCACCGCCATGGGCTCCGCTGCTGCAGGCCGCGTGTACATGGTGGCTTATGCCCACATGAACCTGCCTGGCCCGCTGAACCAGATCGTGGTGGACTACAAGAAGAAGTTCAACGACGACATGTACACCGGCGCCGTGTACCACGCCTTCACCATGCTGTCCGAAGGTTTCGTAAAGGCCAAGTCCACCGACCCTGTCAAGGTGGCTGCCGCGTTTGAAGGCATGAAGTTCAAGAGCTTCAATGGTGAAGTCGAGATGCGCAAGACAGACCACCAGTTGCAGCAGGGCCTGTTCATTTCCAAGTGGGAAAAAGCCGGCGGCAAGTACCCCATCGACTCGGAGAACACCGGCTACACCTTCGTGCCCCTGAAGTACTACGAGCCCTACGTGGCCAGCACGCCCACGTCGTGCCAGATGAAGCGTCCCTAAATCCGGCGCTGGCGTTTCGGCGCCAGAACTTCGAGGCCCGACCTACTCGGGCCTTTTTTTTCCCTCCGTGATGAAAAATTCCAATGAATCCTGAGTTTTTCGTGATCTCTTTGCTGAACGGCGTGAGCTACGGGCTCCTGCTGTTCATGCTGAGTTCCGGCCTCACGCTGATCTTCAGCATGATGGGCGTGCTCAACTTTGCGCACACCAGCTTCTACATGCTGGGTGCCTATTTCGCGTTCACCATCTCCGGGGTGGTGGGCTTTTGGCCTGCGCTGGTGCTGGCACCGCTCGTGGTGTTTGTGCTGGGTGCTGCGTTTGAACGCTATGCCCTGCGCCGGGTGCACAAGTTTGGCCATGTACCCGAGCTGCTGGTCACGTTCGGGCTGTCGTACCTGATCCTGGAGGTCGTGCAGCTGGTCTGGGGTCGCTCCACAGTGCCTTACGGCCTGCCTGAGCAATTGCAGGGCCCGCTGTTCTCGCTGTACGGCACGCAGTTTCCCAAGTCCCGTTCGTTTGTGATGCTGGTGGCAATGCTGATGCTGGTCTCGGTGTGGCTGCTGCTTACACGCACCCGTATTGGCCTGGTGATCCAGGCGGCTCTCAAGTACCCGGAAATGGTGGAGGCGCTGGGCCACAACGTACCGCGTGTCTTCATGCTGGTGTTTGGTGGCGGTGCTGCGCTGGCGGGCCTCGCAGGCGTGATCGGTGGCAACACCTACGTGACCGAACCTGCCATGGCTGCGTCCGTGGGCTCCATCATCTTCGTGGTGGTGGTGGTGGGCGGCATGGGCTCGCTGGCCGGGGCTTTCATCGCGTCGCTGCTGATTGGCGTGGTGCAGACATTTGCTGTGGCGCTGGACTACTCGCTGATCCACGTCTTCAAGGCCGTGGGCGTGGCCGTGACCGACCAGACCTTCGGCTATCCCTTGCTCAAGCTCACGATTTCCCAGGTGGCACCCATCCTGCCGTACCTGTTCCTCGTGCTGATCCTGATCTTCCGCCCCAAGGGCCTTTTGGGCACGCGGGAGGACTGATGCCATGAATTCAACCACTCATCCTGTTTCCAGTGCCACGTCGCACTACCGGTTCAAGCCCTGGAATGTCGGGCGCTTCGTCATCTGGACGCTGTTCGCAGCAGCACTGATCGTGGCACCCATGCTGTTTCGCAGCAGCCTGGCGCTGACCATGCTCTCGCAGATCGGCTACCTCATCATCATCTGCCTGTCCTACAACATGTTGCTGGGGCAGGGCGGCATGCTGAGCTTCGGCCATGCCGTGTACACCGGGCTGGGCTCGTTCATCGCCATCCATGCCATGAACATGGCAAGCAAAGGCAGCTTCGGCATTCCGCTGGTGCTGATTCCCATCGTGGGGGGGCTCGCCGGGGCATTCTTTGCCATCTTGCTGGGCTTTGTCACGACCAAGAAGTCAGGCACCACCTTCGCCATGATCACCCTGGGCATCGGCGAGCTCGTGGCTTCGATGGCGCTGATGTTTCCCGAGTTCTTCGGGGGTGAGGGCGGCATCACCACCGACCGCGTGTACGGCCAGTCGTTCTTCGGCATCACCTTCGGGCCTGCCATTCAGGTGTACTACCTGATTGCTGCTTACTGCTTCGTGTGCACGGCGGCGATGTTTGCCTTCACCGGTACGCCGCTGGGCCGCATCCTGAATGCGGTGCGCGACAACCCCGAGCGTGTGGAGTTCATTGGCTACAACACGCAGCGGGTGCGCTACTTCGCCTTCATCATCGCGGGCTTCTTTGCCGGCGTCGGTGGTGGTCTGGCCACGATCAATTTCGAGATCGTGACGGGTGCCGACAGCCTGAACGTTGTGCGCTCGGGTGGCTATCTGCTGTTCACGTTCCTGGGCGGTGCCACCTTCTTCTTCGGCCCCATCATTGGTGCGGTGCTGCTGGTGCTGGCCTCGGTGCTGCTGTCCGAGCTGTCCAAGGCCTGGCTGCTGTACCTGGGCCTGGTGTTCCTGTTCATGGTGATGTACGCGCCTGGCGGCGTGGCCAGCCTGATCATGATGAACCTGCGCCTGGCCAAGTTTGGCAAGTTGCGCCAGCTGTGGGCGTCGTACCTCGCGCTGGGCGGTACTGCCCTGGTGGGGGTGATGGGCGCGGCCTGCATGATCGAGATGACTTACCACCTGCAGCTCAATGCGGCGCTGGGGCCAGAGTTGACCTTCCTGGGGGCCACGCTCAACGCCAAGGGCTTGACCAGCTGGTTTGGCGCGGTGTTTGTGATGGTGACGGGCTTTGCCCTGTTTGAACTCTGCCGCCGCCAGTTTGTGCGCCAGTGGGGCAGGATCCAGGAAGAAATAGAACATGAAATCAAGCGCGGGGAGGCTTTGTAACCATGGCGGCTGACAACGCAACCTATGCGCTCGAACTGCGCGACCTGCGCAAGAGCTTTGGCAAGACCGAGATCATTCGTGGGGCCAACCTGGCCGTAGCGCCCGGCGAACGGGTGGCCATCATCGGCCCCAACGGTGCGGGCAAGTCCACGCTGTTCAATCTGATCAGCGGGCGCTTTGCGCCCACCAGCGGCGACGTGATCCTGAACGGCCAGCGCATCAACGGCATGGCACCGTACGAGATCAACCGGCGAGGGCTCTCGCGCAGCTTCCAGATCACCAACATCTTTCCCAAGCTGTCGGTGTTCGAAAACCTGCGCTGCGGCGTGCTGTGGAGCATGGGCTACAAGTACACGTTCCTGCGTTTCCTGTCGAACCTGCACGATGCCAACGAGCGCGCCAAGCAGCTCATGGAGATGATCAAGCTCGACAAGAAGCGCGACACGCTGGCGATGAACCTGACCTACGCTGAGCAGCGCGCGCTGGAGATTGGCATCACCATCGCGGGCGGTGCCAATGTGATCCTGCTGGACGAACCGACGGCCGGCATGAGCAAGACCGAGACCTCACGCTTCATCCACCTCATCAAGGAAGTGACCGAAGGCCGCACGCTGTTGACGGTGGAGCACGACATGGGCGTGGTGTTTGGCTTGGCCGACAAGATCGCTGTGGTGGTGTATGGCGAGGTGATTGCCTTTGACACGCCCGACAAGGTGCGCGCCAACCAGCGCGTACAAGAGGCTTATCTGGGCTCGGTCGTTGCGGACGAGCAAGGGGCGGGACACTGACATGCTGAAAATCGAAAATCTCCACGCCTATTACGGCAAGAGCCATGTGCTGCATGGCGTGACCTTCGACGTACAACCCGGTGAAATCGTGGCCCTGCTGGGGCGCAACGGTTCGGGCCGCTCCACTACCGCCAAGGCCATCATGGGTCTGGTGGACTGGGAAGGTACCCTCAACTGGAAGGGGCAGGACCTCAACGGCAAAAAGGCCTACGAGATTGCGCACCTGGGGGTGGGCTACGTGCCGGAAAGCCGCGATGTGTTCCCCAACCTCACCGTGCACCAGAACCTGATGCTCGGCCAGAAGGGCAGTGGCAAGAACAGCCGCTGGTCGTTCGACGACATGTACGAGATGTTCCCCCGCCTCAAGGAGCGCCAGCACACCGAGGCGGGTGTAATGTCGGGCGGTGAGCAGCAGATGCTGACGCTGTGCCGCACGCTGATGGGCGACCCCGACCTGATCATCATTGACGAGCCCACAGAGGGTCTCGCGCCCAAGATCGTCGAGCTGGTAGGCCAGTACCTGCAGACCATCAAGTCGCGCGGCATTTCGGTGCTGCTGATCGAGCAGAAGCTGACCATCGCGATGAAGATTTCTGACCGTGCACTGGTGATGGGGCATGGCTCCATCGTGTTCCAGGGCACACCGGACAGCCTGCGGGCCGACAGCTACATCCGCAAAGAGTGGCTTGAAGTCTGACGATTTCTGAAAAGCCATGGCTCAAAGAGGTGCCCGATATCTGAAGGCGCCTCTTTTTTTGCGCTCCCAAATGTTGCGCTGCAAACCCCCTTGTCCCGCCCGGGACAAATTGACACGCCAAATGGGTTTGAAGTCTCTACAATAAAAACGCACGATCGTTCTTTTTCACTTTCCAAGGAACAACAGCACCATGACCGCTGAATACAAAGTCCACGGCTCCGTTGCCGTGATCACCATGGCCAACCCTCCCGTCAACGGACTCGGTCTGGCGACCCGCCAGGGCATCGTGGACGGCCTTGGCCGTGCCAATGCCGATGCAGTGGTCACGTCCATCGTGATCACCGGTGCCGGTGGTGCGTTCTCTGGCGGCGCCGACATCAAGGAGTTCGGCACCGACAAGTCGCTGCAAGAGCCCAACCTGCTGTCGGTGATTGCCGCCATCGAAAATTCGGCCAAGCCCGTCGTGGCCGCCATGCACAGTGTCGCCATGGGCGGCGGGCTGGAGTTGGCCCTGGGCTGCCACTACCGCATTGCCGCGCCTGGCTGCTCGATCGCGCTGCCCGAAGTCAAGCTGGGCCTGATCCCCGGCGCAGGCGGCACGCAGCGCCTGCCCCGCGTGATCGGTGTCGAAGCCGCGCTCAACCTCATCGTGAGCGGCGAGCCCGTCAAGAGCGAAATGATTGCGGGTGTGCCCGGCCAGAAGCTGTTCGACAAGATGGCCGCGTCGGCCGAGTCGCTGGCGGCAGAAGCCCTGGCGTTTGCACAAAGCGTGGCCGATGCCCGTCCTCTGCCCCTGGTGCGCAACTTCCCCTGCAAGCACCCCGAAGGCGATGCGTACTTCCAGTTCGCGCGCAACATGGTCAAGGGCATGGCCAAGAACTTCCCCGCGCCTGCCAAGTGCGTCGACGCAGTCGAAGCCGCCACCAAGAAGAAGTTTGCCGAAGGCATGCTGGTCGAGCGTGAGATCTTCATCAACCTGATGTGGACGCCTGAGTCGCGCGCACTGCGCCACCTGTTCATGGCAGAGCGTGCGGCGAGCAAGATCCCTGACGTCGCATCCGACACCCCCAAGCGTGACATCAAGCTGGTGGGCGTGATTGGCGCGGGCACCATGGGCGGCGGCATTTCCATGAACTTCCTGAACGCGGGCATCCCCGTCAAGATTCTGGAAATGAAGCAGGAAGCCCTGGACCGTGGCGTGGCCACGATCAAGAAGAACTACGAAGCCCAGGTCAAGAAGGGCAAGCTCAAGCAGGACAAGTACGAGCAGCGCATGGCCCTGCTGAGCACCACGCTGAGCTACGACGACCTCAAGGACTGCGACCTGATCATCGAGGCCGTGTTCGAAGAAATGGGCGTGAAGGAAGCGGTGTTCAAGCAGCTCGACGCCGTGGCCAAGCCCGGCGCCATCCTGGCCTCCAACACCTCTACGCTCGACGTGGACAAGATCGCCGCCTTCACCAAGCGTCCGCAGGACGTGGTGGGCATGCACTTCTTCAGCCCCGCCAACGTGATGAAGTTGCTGGAAGTGGTGCGTGGCAAGGAGACCGCCAAGGACGTGCTGGCCACCGTTATGGCCATCGGCAAGAAGATCAAAAAGACCTCGGTGGTCTCGGGCGTGTGCGATGGCTTCATCGGCAACCGCATGATCGAGCAGTACAGCCGCCAGGCCGGCTTCCTGCTGGATGAGGGTTGCACGCCCCAGCAGGTGGACAAGGCCATCGAGAAGTTCGGCTTTGCCATGGGCCCGTTCCGCATGGGCGACCTGGCTGGTAATGACATCGGCTGGGCCATCCGCAAGCGCCGCGCTGTCGAGCGCGCCGACATGAAGTACAGCCGCACTGCCGACAAGCTGTGTGAGCTGGGCCGCTTCGGCCAGAAGACCGGCGCAGGCTGGTACGACTACCAGGCCGGCAAGCGCGATGCGATCCCGAGCGACCTGGTCAACAAGATGATCGAAGACCACCGCAAGGAACTCGGCATCACGCCGCGCAAGATTTCGGACGAAGAAATCGTGCAGCGCCTGGTGTTCGCTCTGGTCAACGAAGGTGCGCACATCCTGGAAGACGGCATTGCCAGCAAGTCCGGCGACATCGACATGGTGTACCTGACCGGCTACGGCTTCCCCATCCACCGTGGCGGCCCCATGCACTACGCCAGCGAAGTGGGTCTGTTCAACGTGGTGCAGGCCATGGACCGTTTTGCCAAGAACCCGCTGGACGACGCAGCGTTCTGGAAGCCCGCTCCGCTGCTGGCCAAGCTGGCCGCCGAAGGCAAGGCCTTCCAGTAAGCCGCACGCGTGCACCCATCTAAAGAATCAAAGGAATTCACATGACCTCCGCAGTGATTGTTTCCACCGCCCGCACGCCACTCGCCAAGAGCTGGAAGGGTTCGTTCAACATGACGCACGGCGCCACTCTGGGCGGCCATGCAGTGCAGCACGCCGTACAGCGCGCCGGCATCGACGGCGCTGACGTGGACGACGTCATCATGGGTTGCGCCACACCCGAAGGCGCCACCGGCAGCAACATCGCGCGCCAGATCGCCCTGAAGGCCGGCCTGCCCATCACCGCCTCCGGCGTGACGGTCAACCGCTTCTGCTCGTCGGGCCTGCAGACCATTGCCATGGCGGCCCAGCGCATCATCGCTGGAGAAGCCGATGTGTTCGTGGCCGGTGGTGTCGAAAGCATCTCCTGCGTGCAGCAAGAGATGAACCTGCACATGATCCAGGACCTGGCTTTGGCCAAACAAAAGCCCGAGATCTACTGGAGCATGCTGCAGACCGCCGAGCAGGTGGCCAAGCGCTACAACATCGGCCGCGAAGCCATGGACGAATACGGTGCGGTCAGCCAGCAAAAGGCCTGTGCGGCACAGGCTGCCGGTCTGTTCGATGCAGAAATCGCCCCCATCACGGTGACGGCCGGTGTGGCTGACAAGACCCTGGGCCTGATCACCAAGCAAGTGACGGTGAGCCGCGACGAAGGCACGCGTGAAGGCACGACGGTGGAGGCCATCAGTGGCCTGCGTTCTGCGCTGCCAGGTGGCCTGATCTCGGCCGGCAATGCCAGCCAGTTCTCCGACGGCGCCGGCGCCTGCGTGATCGCCAGCGAAGAGTACGCCAGCAAGAAGGGCCTCAAGCCCCTGGGCCGTTTCCTCGGCTTTGCGGTGGCCGGTTGCGAGCCTGACGAAATGGGCATCGGCCCCGTGTTTGCCGTGCCCAAGGTGCTGAAAAAGCTGGGCCTCACGGTGCAGGACATCGACCTGTGGGAGTTGAACGAAGCCTTTGCTGTGCAAGTGCTGTACTGCCGCGACAAGCTGGGAATCCCGGCGGACCGTCTGAACGTGAACGGCGGCGCCATCGCCCTGGGTCACCCCTACGGCGTGTCAGGCCAGCGCCTCACGGGCCATGCCCTCATCGAAGGCAAGCGCCGTGGCGCCAAGAAGGTGTGCGTAACGATGTGCATTGGCGGCGGCATGGGCGCTGCGGGTATCTTTGAAGTGTTCTGACCCCGCAGCGGTTTCGCGACCGGGACAACCCCGCGTGCAGTGCCACTGTGTTGAGTGATGCTGTACCGGGGTTTTTTTATGGACTGTGAAGCTCCTCTTTTTATAGCTGCTAGCGTTTGATGGATAAGCGCTGGAAGCCATTTTGAATGTAAATGCCATGAGCCTACGCCCTACCGTCGATTTCTTGCTGTACCAGTGGCTCGACGCCGAGAAGCTGCAAGCCCGCGAGCGCTTTGCGGACCACTCGCGCGAAACCTTCGACGCGGTGCTCGATACCTCCGAGCGCATCGCCCGCGAGAAGTACGCCCCCTTCAACCGCGTGGTGGACACCGAAGAACCCCGCACCGAGACCGAGCCCGATGGCACCCTGCGCGTGGTGCTGCCGCAGGCCACCCACGAAGCGCGCCGTGCCTACGCCGAGTCGGGCCTTCTGAGCGCCGCGCAGGACTACGACATTGGCGGCATGCAGCTGCCCTACACGGTGGAGGCTGCGGCCAACAGCTTCTTTGCGGCCGCGTCGATCAGCATCGGCTCCAACCTGCTGACCTCGGGCAACGCCAACCTGCTCATGGTGCACGGCACCGATCTGCAAAAGCAGGTGTTTGCGCTCAATGAATTCAACGGCCGCTGGTCGGGCACCATGTGCCTGTCGGAGCCGCAAGCGGGCTCGTCCCTGTCGGATGTGGCGACGCGCGCCGTGCCGGATGGGGCAAATTTTGAGAACGACCCGCTGGGTCCGCGCTACCGCCTCAAGGGCAACAAGATGTGGATCAGCTCCGGCGACCACGAGTTGACCGAAAACATCGTGCACCTGGTGCTGGCCAAGATCCCAGGCCCTGACGGCAAGCTGGTTCCGGGCACCAAGGGCATTTCGCTGTTCATCGTGCCCAAGAAACTGGTGGATACAGAAGGCCAACTGACCGGCGTGCGCAATGACGTGGCGTTGGCGGGCCTGAACCACAAGCTGGGCTGGCGCGGCACCACCAACACGCTGCTGAACTTTGGTGAGGGCAAGTACCCCGTGGACGGCCAGGCAGGCGCAGTGGG
>NZ_JADHVT010000115.1 GCF_016783915.1 Acidovorax sp. | reverse complement strand
GCGACTGCGCCCGGGCCGTGCCCGCAAGGGCAAAGCCGCTGAGGCCAAAACACCGCGCACTGCCCCGGCGGCCGCATTGCCTGCGGCCACCGATGTGTCTGTTTCAACGTCGGGGGCTTGAACACCATGTCCGCATTTCTGCTGTGTTTTGCGGCTTGGTCGGCGATGGCGCTGGGCATGGACCGCCACCATGAAGACGCCACAGGCCGCGAAGGTGCAGCCCACCGCCTGCAACAACTGCGCCGCGCGGGTTGGCTGTTGCTGCTGCTGTCGCTGTGGCTGGCCGCACACCCGGCCGATGGCGTGCCTATCTCGCTCGGCGTGACCGCATGGGCCGTGGCCCTGTCAGCAGCTGCCGTGGCCGTGACGGCCACTGTGACCTGGCAGCCCCGGCGCACACCGCTGCTGGCGGGGTTGGCCCTGCTGGCAGGCCTCGCCGCCTGGGCCGGGGGGTGGTGAGCGGAAAGGATGCGGCGGCCCCGCTGGCTCGTCGCACTTTCTGATCCGCCTCTCACCCCTGCATTTTTTCATCCCGCTCTCTGCGCCCCCCAGCCACCGGCCCCATGGGCCCGCGCCAGGCCCGGTGCCTGCGGAGCCGTTTTCAACCGCGTTGCGCACACACCAAGGACAAACCATGCACGCACCTTTCAGCCGCCCCTTCCGCCACCCCCAGGCCCTGCACCCGCTGGCCGCCGCCGTCCTGGCCGCGTTCTGCGGCACCGCGCTGGCACAAGCAACACCGCCCTCTGCGCCGACCCAGACGCTGGGCGAGGTCACCGTGCAATCCACCAGCGGCGATGACGGCTATTCGCCCGCCGTCAGCTCCTCGGCCACCAAGGGCAGCGCGCCGCTGCGCGATGTGCCCCAAGCCGTGAACGTGGTACCCGAGCAGCTCATGCGCGACCAGGGTGCGCGGTCGATGGAAGACGTGCTGCGCAACGTACCCGGCGTGGCAATGAGCCACGGCGACGGCCAGCGTGACCAGGTGGTGATCCGTGGCTTCAACGCCATCGCCGACCAGTTTGTGGATGGGGTGCGCGACGATGCGCTGTACTTCCGCGACCTGGCCGACATCGAGCGCGTGGAGGTGCTCAAGGGCCCCGCCGCCGTGCTGTACGGGCGCGGCTCCTCGGGCGGCCTGATCAACCGCGTGACCAAGAAACCCAAGTTTGGCGAGACCTCGGGGGAGGCTTCTCTGGGCCTGGGCAGCTACGCCTCTCGCCGCGCCGCGGCCGATGTGAATGTAGGCATCAGCGACACCGCTGCCTTCCGCATCAACGCCGCCGTCGAAGACTCAGGCAGCTACCGCGACCAGCAGTTCATCAAGCGCCACAACTTCGCGCCGTCGCTCGCGCTCAAGCTCGCCGCGCAGACCGACCTGCTGCTGCAGTACACCAACGCGCGCGACAAGCGCCTGACGGACTTCGGCATTCCCGCACTCAACGGCCGACCAGTGAACGTGCCCGCCAGCACCTACTACGGCTCCAGCAACGCTGCGCAAGACGACACCACCACCAGCACCATGCAATCGCTGGCGGCCACCCTCAACCACCGCTTCAACGACGACTGGTCGGTGCGCAATGTGACACGCGCATACGACTACACGCTGGACCGCTACAACACCCTGCCCGGCGGCACCACCAACCCGGTGAACCTGACCGTGGGCCGCACACGCTCGTTCATCCTGCGCGACGAAAGCGGCCTGTTCAACCAGACCGACGTGACCTGGCGCAACCAGCTCGGGGGCCTGAAGCAGGAGTGGCTGATGGGCATGGAACTAGGCCGGCAGAAGAAGCGCGCGGAGTCCGTGTCGGGCGGAGCAGACCGCGTCTCCATCTTCAACCCCGCAGGCGTAGCCGCTCCGGTGATACCTGTCGCCAGCTACACCGCCGACAGCGCCATCCCCAGCCACACCACCCAAGACACAGCGGCGCTGTACTGGCAGAACCAGATCACGCTGGCCCCGCAGTGGAAGGCGCTGGTGGGTGCGCGCTACGACGTGTTCAAGCAGCAGACCGAGTTTGATCGCAAGCTCTCCGCGTTGTCGCGCACTGACAAGAAGTTCAGCCCCCGCGCAGGCCTGGTCTGGCAGCCCAGCGACGCGGTGTCGTACTACGTGTCATACAGCAAGTCGTTCCAGCCTTCGGCAGAGACTTTTGCGCTGGCCGCCAACAACACCGCCAACGAACCCGAGATCACGCAGAACAAGGAAATCGGCGTGAAGCTCGACCTGCTCGATGGCCGCATGAACATCACCGGCGCGCTCTTCAACCTGGAGCGCACCAACATCAAGAACACCGACCCCACCAATCCGTCGCGCCAGATCAACGTGGGCACACAGCGCACCAACGGCCTGGAGCTGACCGCCAACGGCCGCCTGCCCGGCCGCTGGGACGTGAGCACCGGCTACGCATGGCTGGACGGCCGCATGACCAAGTCGCTGGCCACCACCACGTCCACGCAGTTGCCCACCGCCGCCATAGCCGCCCAAGGCAAGGTTCCCGCACTCACACCGCGCAACTCCGCCTTCCTGTGGGCCATGAAAGACCTGGGCCACGGCCTGCGCATGGGCGGCGGCGTCAACTACGTGGGCGCCCGCTTCACCTCGCTGACCAACCTGGTCACCCTGCCCGGCTACACCACGGTGGACGCAGCGCTGCAGTACACGCAGGGAAAGTGGGAGGTGGATGTGAACATCAAAAACCTGCTCAACCACAAGTACTACGTGTCGGCCCACGGCAGCAATGACAACCTGATCTTGCCCGGCTCGCCCCGTGCGTTGCAGGTCACACTGCGCTCGTACTTCTGACGAAGACAAAAGGCTGACACATCACCGTCAGCCAACCGGTCGCCACGACTTACCACAGCTGGATCAGAGACGCCGCTGACGCCCTCCAGTAGTTCGTCAGCAGCTATATAAAAAATAGCTAAATCCGCGTTAGGAGCGTCGCACGGACGCACTGAGCGAAGCGTGCGATGGGGTGGATCGCGCTCAGCTCATGCTCCAGGTTCCGTCGTAGAGCTCCGCCCTCAGCCCCAGCTCCATGACCTGTGCAACTAACATGCGCACCGATTGCCTGGCCTTGTCGCCTTCTGGGTCGTTGGGTTGCGGTGACTGCGCAGGGCGGTGGGCACGACCGGCATCGCGTCCCCACACTCCGCGCCAGCGCGCCATGTTGGTGGTTTCCAGCGACACCGCATTCAAGGCATCGATGTAGATGTATCCGGTGGCCATCACCTGCTGGATGCTCTCCCGTTCAGCCACACTGGCACTGGAGATCTGTTCGCTTTGCAGCGCCGACATCGCCATGCCGATCAAACGAGTCAACGACGAGGACGTCTGCACGGAGAGATCCACCAACCGATGGACCTGGTCGTAAAGACCGGCATCGCCCCGCGCTCGGTTCGCGCCGAACCTATCTACAGAAACGATGGCCAGTGTGCCGGACATGGCCGCCAGCATGTGGGATGCCAATGCAAACAGGTTCACGATTCCCCGCGGGCCTTTGCGCTGCTCAGGGCTTTCCACCTTCGGCAAATAGTCAAACTGCTGCGCGAAGAGTTCCTGGATCAGGCGTGGGGACTCGTCAGTCATTGCCGACCTCCGGGCCTTGGATGCGGATCGGGCCAGTACGGGCGCAGCGAATCAGGCTGCATAGCCAAGACTGGGCCGCCGCTCGTGGCTGACCAAGGCAGCGCCCGACTGCTCTTCAAGCTTGAAGATTTGCACCGCCCGCGTCAGCTGCTGGGCCTGCATGTCCAGGCTCTGGGCGGCTGCCGCGCTTTCTTCGACGAGCGCAGCGTTCTGCTGAGTGACCTGGTCCATCTGGTTCACTGCCTGGCCGATCTGAGAGACGCCAGCGCTTTGTTCAGAGATGGCAGCACTGATCTGCCCCACAACCGCCGTCACACGCTGGATGGCGCCAACCACTTCGTCCATAGTCTGGCCCGCCTGATCCACCAGTTGGGTGCCAGCGACCACCTTCTCCACGCTTTCGCTGATCAATGCCTTGATCTCCTTGGCGGCCGTGGCACTGCGTTGCGCAAGGTTGCGCACCTCAGTGGCCACCACGGCAAACCCGCGCCCTTGCTCACCCGCCCGCGCTGCCTCGACAGCGGCGTTCAGCGCCAGGATGTTGGTTTGAAAGGCGATGCCGTCAATCACGCCAATGATGTCGGAAATCCGGCGCGAGCTGTCATTGATACCCCGCATGGTGTCCACCACCTGAGAGACCACTTCGCCGCCCTGGGTGGCCACGGTGGTGGCGCTGAGGGCCAACTGGTCTGCCACTTTGGCGTTCTCTGCGTTGTTAATTACCGTGGTGCTGAACTGCTCCATGGTGGCGGCTGTCTGCTGCAGTGCGCTGGCCTGCTCTTCGGTACGGTGGCTCAGATCGATATTTCCGCGCGCAATTTCGGATGTGCCCATGGCAATCGAATCCGATGCACAGCGCACCTTGGCAACAATGTCCGCCAGGTTCTGCTGCATCGCGCTCAGAGAGGCCAGCACGCTTCCCTGGATGGCACTGTCGGCCCCATCCATTTTCGACAGGTCACCGTTCGCCACACGGCGCGCCGCATCGCTGAGCACATCGGGCTCGGCCCCCAGTGCGCGGGACAGGCTGCGTGTGATCAGGTAGCCGGAGATCAGCGCCACCAACGCCGCCACCAAAGCAAGGGCCACCATGTAGGTGCGCTGCGCGGCCATGTCTGATTCAGATTGCTGGGCGAGCTGGTCCGATCGCTCGTTGGTGAACGCTTGGTATTCGTTGGTCTTGGCGACCAGGGCGGCCAGCAGAGGGCGGCATGTCTCGTTGAACATCGTGATGGCCTCATCCCGCTGGCCATTCAGCGCCAGTTCCACAATTTTCAAAGCCACCGGGCTGTAGGCGTGTTCGATCTTGTCGATGTCGTCCACAAGCGTCTTGATGTGCGCCGGCACATGGCCTGCCACCGCCATTTCTTTCAGGCGAGCCAACCGGTCCTGAACATCAGCATGGGCTTTGTTCACAGCGAGCTTCTCAGCCGCGCGATCCGATTCCGTGGTGGCGATCACCAGGTTACGCGCCGCAATGGCACGGCGGTTGACGGCCGACTGCACGTCCTTGGCCAGATGGGCACGGGCATTGATGCCGGTGACGTAGTCGTGGAACAGTTCCTTCTGCTTTGTCATGTCATAGATGGCGATCCCAGCCACCAGCAGGATCAGGGTCACCATCAGGCTGAAGGCCAGACTCAGTTTTCTATGGACGGTCATGCGGTAGCGGTTCATGGGATATCACCTTGTTCATTGATACGGCTCAATTTTTGGTGAATTTATCATTTTGGTCAATTTGTTTTTATCAATTAAGGCGGGGTTCAGCAGCACAAATTCAAATTCGCAAAATCACAACGATTGATCGGGAATCATTCTCATTTGCGAGATAAAATTTCGCTTCGCAAGCGAAAGCCCTTTCTCTCGGCTGCAGCCAGCTCCCTCCGTCATCAGATGCATTCGGGTTGCCTGGCTTGAACCACTCCTTTCTCTCTGCCCCTTCCGGTATGGCCGCCGCTCGGCGTCTGGCCTTTCTGTGCGTGCATGCGCAGCGCTCTGGAAGTCCCAGCCCTCACAGCAGCAACGCGCTCAGCAAGGTCGTCGCTCCATGCTGAGCCCCTCCGCCCTGCGCCGCTGGAGCTGGACCCACAAGTGGTCCAGCCTGGTGTGCACTGTCTTCATGCTGCTGCTGTGCATCACCGGTCTGCCGCTGATCTTTCACCACGAAATCGGCCACCTGCTGGGCACCGAGGTGGAGACGCCTGCGATGCCCGCCAACACGCCGCGCGCGAGCCTGGACAAGGTGTTGGCCACCGCACAGGCGCTGCACCCCGAGCGGTTGGTGCAGTTCGCGTCGCATGCGGGGGACGATGACAACGTCTGGTTCGTCACGCTCACGCCCACACCGGCGCCCACCGATGATTTCCGCTCCGTGGCGGTAGATGCGCGCACGGGCCAGGTGCTGGCGCAGCCACGGTTTGACGAAGGCTTCATGTACGTGATGTTCAAGCTGCATGTGGACCTGTTTGCGGGGCTGCCGGGCAAGCTGTTTCTGGGGTTCATGGGCTTGCTGCTGCTGGTGGCCATCGTCACCGGGGTGGTGCTGTATGCACCGTTCATGCGCAAGCTGGCGTTTGGCGAGGTGCGGCGGGATCGGTCCACGCGGGTGAAGTGGCTGGACCTGCACAACCTGCTGGGCATCGTCACGCTGATGTGGGCCTTCGTGGTGGGTGGCACGGGCATGATCAACACGTGGGCCGACCTGCTCATCAAGTATTGGCAGTACGACCAGCTCTCGGTACTGCTCAAGCCGTATGAGGGCCAGCCCATCGTGCCCGCTGCCGGGCGGGGGCCGCTGCAGCAGGCGCTGGTGGCCGCGCAGGCCCAGGCACCGGGCACCAAGCTGTCGTTCATTGCGTTCCCGGGCACGGCGTTTTCCAGCCCGCACCACAACACGTTTTTCCTGCGCGGCAACGAGCCGCTCACCTCGCGCCTGCTCAAGCCCGTGCTGGTGGATGCGCGCACGACGCAGGTCACCGCATCGCCCCAGCTGCCGTGGTACCTGAAGGCGCTGCTGGTGTCGCAGCCGCTGCACTTTGGCGACTACGGCGGTATGCCGATGAAGATCCTCTGGGCGCTGCTCGACATGGCCACCATCGTGGTGCTGGGCAGCGGGCTGTACCTGTGGCTGCTCAAGGGCCTGCAGACGAGGAGCCCTTCGGCACAAGCCGCGGGCAGCGCCACCGATCACTTGGCGGGCGGTGCATTGCCAACATCAGGCGCGGCGCGCACTACCGAGGGGGCCGCATGAACCAGCACAGCCCTTTCTGGGCCCTGTGGGGCTGGCCCATCGTGATGGGCGCTCTCACCACCACCGGGCTGATCACGGCCCTGGTGTCTGACACCTGGGGCGACTGGTGGTCGTGGGCGGCGCTGGGTGTGCCGGTGGCGGTGATGGGCTGGTATAGCTTGCCTCGTACATCCGCCACATCAGCGGCAATGACAGCCGCAGCCGATGCAACCGGCATGCCTTCCTCCGCACCGCGCTGAGTTCATTGTTTTTGGATCCCCTCTTCCATGCGTTCCGCACCGATGCCCCGCACAAACCGTCAGCCACATCTGGCGTTCCTCGTCACCTCCGTGGCCCTTGCCGCACACAAGGGCCTGCAGGGGTTAAGCGGGCTGACCTGGGGGCCGCGCGGGACTCGCCCGGCCGGATCTGGCTAAGCGTGGGCGTGGATTTCTAGAACCGGCGCCATTCGGCGCAATGCAGCCCAGATCCGATTCCGGGCCCAAAAGCCACCGAACGCCTTCCTTCAGGCGCTGGCAGCTATCTAAAAGAGAGCATTCATTCCCCCGCATCGCCAGGGGCGTGGAGCCCTGCGCTCCGCTGTTTTGTTGTTACTGAAACCACTGAAAGGAAATCATCCATGCCGTCCAAACCACACCATCCAGCCCCGCTGCGGGCCGCCCTGCTGGCCTGCGTCGCGCTCGCTGCGATGAACACCGCCCAGGCGCACCAGGTCTGGCTCGAAAACGCCGGGGGCCAGGCGCGCCTGCACTTTGGGGAGTTCAACGAGAACCTGCGCGAGACATCGCCCGGCCGGTTGGACCAGTTCAAGGGCGTGCCCGTGCTCGAGCAGCAACGCACGGGCGCCGCCGCCCAGCGTGTGGAAGGCCAACTGGGCAAGGACGCTTTTGTCTACCCCGCCGCCGGCACACCCGACACCCTGTTTGCCACCGCCACCTACCCGCTGATCGACCGCAGCAAGCGCAACCTGCCCGCGATGGTCTGGCAGCCCGCCGCCCGCTGGGTGGCCAGCCTGGCCAAGCCCGTGGCCCCCACCGCAGCGCTGGACCTGGTGCCCACCGGCAAGCCGGGTGAGCTGAAGGTGGTCTACCAGGGCGCACCGCTGCCCAAGGCCAAGGTGCAGCTGGCCGCACCCTCGGGCTGGACGCGCGAGGCCGAGGCCGGTGAAGACGGCACGGTGACCTTCGTCACCCCCTGGAAGGGCCAGTACGTGGCCGAGGTGAAGCACAGCGACAAGACCCCGGGTGAGGCACATGGCGCGCCGTACGGCGAAGCCAGCTACGTGACCACGCTGAGCTTTGTGCTGACCGACGGCATGGCATCGCCCGCGCTGCCCCCTGCTGTGACACCAGCCTCCGTGGGACGCTGACCGGCGCCCATTTCAAGCCAAAACGGCCGCTTGCGCTAGTCGAACATGCCCAAGAAGCTATCTAATTTATAGCAAATCATGCATCCTTTCACACCCCCCTCGCGCGCGTGCCGCGCGCCGCGCACCGCTGTGGCACAGGCCGCCCTGCTGCTGCTGTGCGGCGCAGCAGCCCATGCGCAAACCGCCCCGTCCACTACGGCCGAGACCACACTGGCCCCTGTCACCGTCTCTTCGGGCGCGGGGCAGGAGAACCCCACCGCGCCCGTCACAGGCTTTGTGGCCCAGCGTGCGCTCAGCGCCACCAAGACCGACACCCCACTCATCGAAACCCCGCAGGCCATCAGCGTGATCACGCGCGACCAGATGGAAACCCAGGGCGTTCAGACACTGCGGCAGGTGACGGCATACACCGCCGGTGCGGTGTCCAACTATTTCGACAGCCGCGTGGACAGCTTTGCCGCACGCGGTGGCACGGTGAGCCAGTACCAGGACGGGTTGCTGCGCACCTACGGCACCTACAACACCAGCAGGCCAGACCCGTACACGCTGGAGCGCGTGGAGTTTCTGCGCGGCCCCACCTCCGTGCTGTACGGCCAGGGCAGCGTGGGCGGCGTGCTCAACCTGACCAGCAAATGGCCGCAGGCCGACACCCTGCGCGAGGTGCAGGTGCAGCTGGGCAACAATGCACGCAAGCAGATCGCCGCCGACCTGACGGGCGCACTCGACCAGGACGGCCAGTGGCTCTACCGCCTGGTGGCCGTGGGCCGCGACAGCGGCACGCAGGTGGACCATGTGGGCGACAACCGCGTGGTGTTTGCGCCATCGCTCACCTGGAAGCCCAATGCCGACACGTCGCTCACGCTGCAGGCGCTGCACCAGAAGGACCAAAGCGGCTCGCTCATTGGCTTCTTTCCGTGGCAGGGCACGCAGCTGCCCAGCCGCTACGGCCAGATTCCGCGCAACACCTTCATCAGCGAGCCGGGCTGGGACGCGTATGACACCAGCAACAACTCCTGGGGCTACCTGTTCAGCCACCGCCTGAACAGCGACTGGACGGTGCGCCAGAACCTGCGCCGCACTGTGAGCGAGGTGGACTACCGCACCATCTACACCAGCTTCACCGCCAATGCCGCCACCGGCCGCCCCGCGCGCCCCGTGTTCAACAGCGACAACCGCACGCTGGTGCGCGATGCGGTGTGGAACCTCAACACCGGCCGCATGCTGCTCGTCGACACGCAGCTCGAAGGCAAGCTGCAGGCGGGCAATACCGCGCACACAGTGCTCGCAGGCCTGGACGTGCAGCGCAACCACACCGGCCAGCAGGCCTGGCGCGCGGTGGCGTCGTCCATCGACGTGTACAGCCCCGTTTACGGCAACTTCACGCCGCCCACTGCGGCGCAGCTGGTGCGCCAGCCCAGTGTGGTGCAAAAGCAGTTGGGGTTCTACGCGCAAGACCAGATCCAATGGGGCCGCTGGACAGCCACGCTGGGCCTGCGCCACGACAGTGCCCAGACCGATACCGAAGGCCGCCCTGCCGCTGCCGTGGACGACAAGGCCTGGACCAAACGCGCAGGCGTCACGTACCAGATGGACGGCGGCTGGGCGCCGTATGTGGGCTATTCCGAATCGTTCCAGCCCCTGGGCGGGCTCGACGCGTACGGCACGCCCTACAAGCCCCAGCGCGGTGAACAGTGGGAGGCCGGCGTGAAGTGGCAGCCGCCAGGCCAGGGCATCAGTGCGTTTGCCGCCGTGTACACCCTGCGCGAGAAGAACCGCAAGACCACCGACCCCAGCAACCCGCTCAACAGCCTGCAGATCGGCGAAGTAAAGGTCAACGGTTTCGAGGCTGAGGTGCAGGCCAGCCTGGCGCGCCAGTGGGACTTCACGGTGGGCTACGCCTTCACCGACGCCCAAATCAGCCGCAGCAACGCAGGCGACCAGGGCCAGCCCGTGGCCAGCGTGCCCCGGCACACCGCGTCGGCCTGGCTGAGCCACCGCTTTGCAGCGCAGGGACGTGGCGGCTGGGTGGTGGGAGCGGGCGTGCGCTACACCGGCTCGCAATGGAGCGGCACCAGCGCCATCAGCACCCCTGCCGCCACGCTGGCCGATGCCATGGTGGCGTACGACGCTGGCGACTGGCGTGTGGCTTTCAACGTGGTCAACCTGACCGACAAGGTGCACATCACCCAGTGCCTGGCACGCGGGGATTGTTTCTACGGACAGGCGCGGACGTACACGCTGACCTCGACCTATCGGTTCTAAAGACCGCCATGTGGGGCCTGCGCCGCTGCTGGAAATGGCTCCAAAGAGGCCGTGGCGCAGGGCCCCGCGCCACACCGGTCCCAGCCCGCGCGGGGCTTGCGCCGCATTCGCAACCCTGATGGGGGTGCCGGACTCCGGCTGGTCCCGGGGACTTGTAAGCGGTATCACAACCATGTTGCGCCGCTACGACATCTTGATGACAAAAAGGTGTTTACCCCGCTGGCGGCCAATCACGGCGGCCAGTAGCATCCCCCTCCGTTGCAAAGTGCAACGATCACATCACCACAGGCACCAAACTTGCTTGTAGCGGCGGCCCAAAGGCATCACCCCTGTGCGTTTTTGGCCGGTGATTATTTGTCATCAAACAAAATTTGATTTAAGGAACCTCGCGAATGAAAACATTGAACCGTTGCGCCCTCGCCGCGCTGGCCCTGGTGGGTACGTCTGCTGCCTTTGCACAGAGCAGCGTCACCCTGTACGGCCGGGTCAACACCAGCTTTGAACACCAAAAAGACGGCAATGTCTCCAAGACCGGCCTGTTCAATAACTCCTCCCGCTTCGGCTTCAAGGGCCAGGAAGATCTGGGCGGCGGCCTGATGGCGGGTTTCCAGCTGGAAAGCGGCTTTGACTCCAGCTCCGGCGCTTCCGACTCGCGCGGCATTTTTGCCCGCCAGAGCGAGGTGAACCTGTCCGGCGGCTTCGGCATGGTGCGCCTGGGTAACTTCACGTCCGAGTCGTACTACGCGACGGCCGACTTCATCAGCAACCACAACCACGACACCGGCTCTTCGGCTGACGCCCTGTACGCCTACCCCGCCCGTGACGTCAACAAGATCGCTTACCGCACCCCCAGCCTGGGCGGCGCAACGTTCGAGGCCGGCTGGGCCCAGCACGAGCAGCCCAGCGGCACCGGCGGCAAGAACAGCATGGACCTGGCTGCCAACTACGAAATCGGCAAGCTGGGCCTGGGGGCTGGTTACTCCAAGCTGGGCGACCAGAACCAGTTCGCAGTGCGCGCTCGTACTCCACCGGTCCTTTCGTGATGGGCGCCTACGTGCAACGCGACAAGAACGTGTTCATCGCCAACGGCGGCAACCGCACCAACCTGCGCCTGTCGGCCGCGTACATCATGGGCGTGTCCGAGTTCCACGTGAACGTGGGCCGTGCCGGCGACTACTCCAAAGTGTCCAACAGCGCCGCCACCCAGTACACGCTGGGCTACAACTACAACCTGAGCAAGCGCACCAAGATCTACACCTACTACACCCGCATCAACAACAGCCAGGCTGCCACCTACGGCGTGTCGGCTCCGGGTAACGACTTCAGCTCCTTCGCCGTGGGCGTGCGCCACAACTTCTGATAGCGCCCCACATGCTGCTGCCCTGACTGGTGGGAGGGCAGATACACAGCCAATTACCCCGCACTTCTTTGGAGTGCGGGGTTTTTTTATGCCCCCGCATGCCGGTGGAGGTATGTGGCCACATTGCGGACTGAGCGTCGCCACGTTGGCACCACGGGTCCGTCAGCGGTTCCAAATCCAGCGCCGCCCACAGGCTTTTGCAGCGGCAGATACTCTGTGCCACACCGGCCGGGCAATGACCTCCTGGCTTTGAAACGGGGAATACAGGAACATGCAAACACAGCGCCACGCAGCCAGCGCCACCCTGGTGCTCTGGGCCCTGACTGCGTCTGCCCAGACCACAGGGCCGGTGGTACTGGACGACCTGCGCGGCCTGCGCATCGACAAGACTGAGGTCACCATCGCCCAGTTTGCGCGCTACCCACAGGCCACAGGCACCACCACCCGTGCCGAGCGCGAAGGTGGCGGTTTTGAATACGTCGGTGGCTGGCAGCGCCGCGCGGGCTGGACCTGGCAGCGCCCCGATGGCGTGCTCCCAGACACCGACCAGTTGCCCGCCGTGCACCTCACCCACGCCGAGGCCCAGGCCTATTGCCAATGGGCGGGTGGCCGTCTGCCCACCGCCACCGAATGGCGCGCCGCTGGCTTCACCGAGTTGCGCGCCCAACCACCCGCACCCTGGGTGCGTGGCACCACCTACCCCTGGACGACGGGCCAGAGCCCGCAGGGCGCCAACACCAGTGACCCCGACCCCTGGCCCCGCGCAGCACCCGTCAACGCCACCGCAGCCGGGGCGAACGGCCTGCACGACATGGGCGCCAATGTGTGGGAATGGGCGGCCGATGCGCGCGGCGACGAGCGGCGCACGATGGGTGGGTCCTGGTGGTATCCCGCGTCGCAAATGCGCGCGGATGTGGAGGCCTGGAAGCCTGCAGACTTTTATGCGGTGTACATCGGATTTCGCTGCGTGTACGACCCGAAGCCTTAGGGCTGGAAGGGGCGGCACCATCTGTGAGGGGATCTTTTCTATGCCCGCAAACCGCACGACCTGCCGTCGCCCCCTCTCGTGCGACCTTGAAAAGATCGTGATCAGGTTCTCAGAAAGCAGAAAGGCCCCCAACGCCTATGGCACCGGGGGCCTTTAACTACCGCGCTCAGAGCGCGATGGTCACACGTTCATGATCGACACCAGGCGCGTGTTCAGGTGCGCCTCGATGGCCTCCGGGCCACCCTCGGAGCCGTAGCCCGAATCCTTCAGACCGCCAAATGGCAGCTCGGCCGCAGGGGCTGCGGCTTGGTTGATCCAGAGCATGCCCACTTCCAGGCGCTGGGCCAGCAGGTGCGCGTTCTTCAGCGACGAGGTGAAGGCGTAACCGGCCAGGCCAAACGGCAGGCGGTTGGCTTCGGCAATGGCGTCTTCAATCTTCTCAAACCCACGGATGGCGGCCACGGGGCCAAAGGGCTCTTCGTTCACGATGCGGGCCGACAGGGGCACGTCGTTCAGCACCGTGGGCTGGAAGAAGTTGCCTTCGCTACCAATGCGCTCGCCACCCGTCACCAGCGTGGCGCCCTGCTGCACGGCGTCAGCCATCAGGTCGGCCATGGCGGTGATGCGGCGCGGGTTAGCCAGCGGGCCCATCTGCGTGCCGGCCGTGAGGCCATCGCCCACCTTCAGGCCCTGTGCGTACTTGGCAAACGCGGCCACAAAGTCGGCGCGGATGCTTTCGTGCACCAGATAGCGCGTAGGCGAAATGCAGACCTGCCCTGCGTTGCGGAACTTGGCACCGCTGCCGATCTTGATGGCGAGTTCGAGGTCGGCGTCTTCGGCCACGATGACCGGAGCGTGGCCGCCCAGTTCCATCGTCACGCGCTTCATGTGCTTGCCCGCCAGCGCCGCCAGTTGCTTGCCCACGGGCGTGGAGCCGGTGAAAGTGACCTTGCGGATGATGGGGTGAGGGATGAGGTAGCTGGAGATTTCAGCCGGATCGCCATAGACCAGGCCCACGGTGCCTGCAGGGACACCCGCATCCGCAAACGCGCGGATCAGCTCGGCGGGGCTGGCGGGGGTTTCCTCAGGCGCCTTCACGAGGATGGAGCAGCCTGCACCCAGCGCGGCGGCAAGCTTGCGCACCACCTGGTTGATGGGAAAGTTCCAGGGCGTGAACGCGGCCACGGGGCCCACCGGGTCCTTGAGCACCATCTGCGTGGCCTTGAGGTTGCGCGAGGGCACTATGCGGCCGTACACGCGCAGCGATTCGTCGGCAAACCATTCGATGATGTCGGCCGAGGCCATGGTTTCGACCTTGGCTTCTGCCAGGGGCTTGCCCTGCTCTTGCACCATGATCGCCGCGATGGCCTCGGCGCGCTCGCGCATCAGCGCTGCGGCGCGGCGCATGGTCTTGGCGCGCTCGGCGGCGGGCATGTCGCGCCAGGCTTCAAAGCCCTTCTGTGCGGCGTCCAGCGCGCGGTCCAGATCGACCTTGGTGGCGTGGGCCACACGGCCGATTTCTTTGCCCGTGGCGGGGTTGAACACGGCAATGGTTTTGCCTTCGGCGGCGTCTTGCCACTGTCCTGCGATGAAGAGCTGGGTGTTGGGATAAGTCATGAGCGTTGGGGTCAGCCAAAAAAATCAAAAAAACGACTATACGCCTGCGATGATGGCTGCGTATTTCAAGGAGATTGCATGCGAGAAGTAGTCCGAAGCCTCGAAGAGTCGCGCATCCGCGAGGTGGCCAACGAAGGCCTGGGGCGCAGCGATGTGCTGAAGTTCTGGTTTGGCGAGAGCGACGAGGTGACGCCCGACTTCATCCGCGACGCGGCCATTGCGTCGCTGCAAAAAGGCGAGACCTTTTACGCCCACAACCTGGGCCTGCCCGAACTGCGCCACGCGATTGCGGGCTACATGCATGGCCTGCACCCGCAGCAGCACACCGATGCATGGTTTGACCGCATCGCAGTCACATCCGGCGGCGTGAACGGCCTGATGGTGGCCGTGCAGGCCCTGGTGGACGCGGGTGACGAGGTGGTGCTGGTCACCCCCGTGTGGCCCAACCTGGTGGCGCAGCCGCGCATTCTGGGCGCACAGGTGCGCACCGTGCCGCTGGTGGCCGACGCACAGGGCGCGTGGCGCCTGGACATGGACGCGCTGCTGGCAGCCATCACGCCCGGCACGCGCCTGCTGGTCGTCAACGCCCCTAACAACCCCACGGGCTGGACGCTGACCCGTGAGGAGCAAGCCACCATCCTGGCGCACTGCCGCCGCACGGGCACGTGGATTCTGGCGGACGAGGTGTATGAGCGGCTGTACTACGCTGGCGACACGGCCAACGGTGCCGCACCGAGCTTTCTGGACGTGGCTGAGCCCGAGGACCGGCTGATCGTGACGCACAGCTTTTCCAAGAGTTTTCTGATGACCGGCTGGCGTCTGGGCTGGCTGGTGCTGCCACCGTCGATGACACCTGCGGTGGGCAAGCTGATCGAGTTCAACACCTCGTGCGCGCCGGTGTTTGTGCAGCGCGGGGCCACGGTGGCGCTGCAGCGCGCGGAGGAGGTGACGCCTGCGCTGGTGAACCATCTACGCAACTGCCGGGACACGCTGGTGCCGTTGCTGGCCGATGTGCCGGGTGTGTCGGTGGCCACGCCACGTGGAGGCATGTACGCGTTCTTTCACATCGACGGGCATGACGAGTGCTTGCCAC
>NZ_JADHVT010000114.1 GCF_016783915.1 Acidovorax sp. | reverse complement strand
GCCCGAGCAGGTCAAGGGCCTGTTCCGCCGCGCCTTCATCATCGGCAAGCGCTTTCGCATCGTGCACGTGGTGCACGGGCGGGGCCGCGAGCACGAGGTGATTGAGGTCTCCACCTTCCGCGCCTACCTCGACAACAGCGCCGCAGGCCAGGTCAGCGGCAACGAAAAGACCTCCAAGGCGCAACTGGCAGGCATGCAGCACGCCGTGGACGCCAGCGGCCGCGTGCTGCGCGACAACGTCTGGGGCCCACAGGACGAAGACGCCACGCGCCGCGACTTCACCGTGAACGCCATGTACTACGACCCGGTGAGCCAGATCGTGGTGGACTACCACAAGGGCATCCAGGACGCGAAGAAGAAGACGCTGCGCATGATTGGCGACCCCGCCACGCGCTACCGCGAAGACCCGGTGCGCATCATCCGCGCCGTGCGTTTTGCCGCCAAGCTCAGCCCGCTGGGCTTCACCATCGACGCCAAGTCGGCCGCGCCCCTGGTGCAGTCGCAGGCCCTGCTGGCCGAGGTGCCGCAGAGCCGCATGTTCGACGAAATGCTCAAGCTGCTGCAGACAGGCCACGCCATTGCCACCATCGAGCAGCTGCGCAAGCTGGGCATGTCCAAGGGCATCTACCCCCTGCTGGACGTGGCCGTGGAGCGCGCTGATACGCCCTTCGTCAAGGCCGCCCTGGTGGACACCGACCGCCGCGTGAACGAAGGCAAGCCCGTGGCGCCCAGCTTCTTGCTGGCCTGCGTGCTGTGGGAAGACGTGCGCAATGGCTGGCAGGAGCGCCTGAACCAGCGCCAGCACCCGCTGCCCGCACTGCAGGAGGCCATCGACGAAGTGTTCGACAAGCGCATCGGCGATGTATCGGGCCGGGGCAAGCTGGCGGCCGACATGCGCGAGATCTGGGTCATGCAGCCGCGTTTTGAAAAGCGCGTGGGCAACACCCCGTTCGGCATGGTGATGCAGCCACGCTTTCGCGCCGGGTTCGACTTCATGCGCCTGCGCGCCGATGTGGGCGAGGTCGAGGAAGCGCTGGCCGAGTGGTGGCAAGACTTCCAGTCGGCCGACGACGAGCGCCGCGACGACCTGATGGACCAGGCCAAGGAAGAGCAGAAGGCCCGCCAGAAAGCGCAGCAGCCCGTGGTCAAGCGTGTGCCGCGCAGCGCGCCTGCCGCAGCACCGCGCGCCTCTGGTCCCGACCAGGACCTGGACCCTGCGGGCGGCGAGGCCGAATTTGCTGCCGAAGGTGGTGCGCCGAAGAAGCGCCGCCGTCGTCGCCGCAAGCCCGGTAGTGGTGGGGGCGGCGAAAGTGCAGCGCCTGCTGCAGCTGGCGAGTGAATCTGCCTGGCATGGGCGAGCTGCCCTCGCTGGTCTATGTGGGCCTGGGGGCCAACCTGGGTGAGCGGCAAGCCGCCTTGCGCAAGGCTTTGGCCGCCATCGATGAGTTGCCCAGCACCCGGGTCATGCGTGTATCGCCACTCTATGGCAGCGCACCGGTCGATGCCGGTGGCCCGGATTACCTCAACGCCGTGGCCGAGCTGACCACGACCCTGGCCCCTCAGGCCCTGCTGAGTGCCCTGCAAACCATCGAACTATCTGCCGGCCGCGAGCGCCCCTACCGCAACGCGCCGCGCACGCTGGACCTGGACATCCTGTGGTTTGGCGACCGCGTGATCGACACCCCCACACTCACCGTGCCCCACCCCCGCATGGCCGAGCGCGCGTTTGTGCTGCGCCCCCTGGCCGATCTGGTGCCGGAGCGGGTGGATGCGGCGGTGTTGCAGGCCGTGGCGTCGCAGGACATTCACCAGTTGGAAGGCTCAGGGTGGGCGGACGCTGTGGTGGGTGGGTAATTTGCTCCTGAAAAAGGAGCGTCTAGTGCTTGAAGCATAAGCACTAGAGGTCAAAAACACTGAAAAATTTCATTCCGCGGCAGTTTCACCCGTACGGGATGAAACCTGGGTTGAAACTTGCGCAACACCTACGCCAGTGCCACCGTGGAACCGGCTCCGCAGGGCCGCGGGTGGCGTACCCCATAGCGGGCCTTTTCCGGGTCAATCCACCTTTGCCCCGGACGCCTTCACCACCTGCTGGTATTTGGCTCGCTCGCTGGCCATGAAGCCGTCGAACTGCTGTGGCGTGGTGGCCACGGGCTCTGCCAGCAGCGCGGCAAAACGGGTCTTGGTTTCGGGCGCGTTCAGTGCGGCCACGAAGGCCTTGTTCAGCTTGTCGATGATGGGCTTGGGCGTGGCGGCGGGGGCGACCAGGCCCCACCAGGTGTCGATGGAAAAGCCCTTGAACGTGGCCGAGGTCGCCGCGAGGGGCGGCACGCCCGGCAGCGAGGCCGAGGCGTCGAGCGAGGTCACGGCCAGGGCCTTGAGCTTGCCCGCGCGGATGTTGGGTGCAGCGGCGGCCAGGTTGTCGATGTTGAAGTCCACCTCGCCCGCCAGCAGCGCCAGCTGGGCCGGGTTGGCACCCCGGTAGGGGATGTGCAGTGCGTAGATGCCCGCGCGCTGCTTGAACATTTCGCCTGCCAGGTGGCCCGCGCTGCCGTTGCCGCCACTGCCGTAGTTGAGCTTGGCGGGGTTGGCCTTGGCGTAGGCGATCAGGTCGGCCACCGAGTGGATCTTGAGCTGCTCGGCCTTGGCGGCGTTCATGACGAGCACGTTGGGCACGCGCACCATCTGCGTGATGCCGGCAAAGTCCTTGCCCGCGTCATAGGGCATGCGTGCATACAGCCAGGGGTTGACCGCATGGGTAGCGGTGGCTGCGATGCCGATGGTCAGGCCGTCGGGCGCGGCCTTGGCAATCGCGTCGGCGCCGATGTTGCCGCCCGCGCCACCCTTGTTGTCGATGATGACCGTGCCCAGCGAATCGCGCACTCGCTCGGCCAGCGCGCGGGCTGTAACGTCGATGGGGCCGCCCGGGGCGTACGGCACGATCAAGCGGATGGGCTGGCCCGCATCCTGTGCCCACGCGGCGGAGGACGAAAAAACCGTTGCGGTGGCAGCGGCGCTGGCGAGGAGGATCAGGTTTCTGCGGTTCATGGGCGCCATTGTGCAAAAAAATCGTAAGAAAGCTTATGAAGCCCTGAGGCGGTGATGGTCAGGCCGTGATCGTCATGCCGTGCGGGGTGTGTTGAGCGCCACGCCCAAGCCTTCTACCAACATGCCCAGTTCGTGCGACGAGCGGATGTCCAGCTTCAGGAAGATGGCGGACCGGTGTGTGTCCACAGTGCGCGGGTCGATGGGGCGCTCTGGGTCACGCTGGGCCAGCGCGCGGGCGGCTTCCTTGCTGCTGACGCCGGTGGCAAGCAGCTGGGCGACCTCCTGCTGGCGCGGGCTCAGGGCGTTCCAGCGATCGCGCTGCTGCTGCTGCCGCTGCACCTGTCGTGCTTGCGCCTGAGACAGAGTGGAGGCTTTTTCGACGGCGGCCAGCAGGGTGGATTCGCTGCACGGTTTTTCGAGCCAGTCCACCGCCCCTTGCTTGACAGCCGCCACGGCGGAAGACAGCTCGCCATGGGCCGACAGGAACACGGTCTTGAGTACGCTGTGGCGTTGGCCGAGTTCGTGGAACACCTGCAGCCCGCTCAGGCCCTCCATGCGCAGGTCCAGCAGAACGCAGCCAGGCTGGTCCAGCGTGGCCTCTGCCAGAAAGGCCTCCCCGCCCGCGAAGGTGTGCACCTGGTGTCCGCGTGCGATCAGCAGTGCGGCCAGCGATTGGCGCACGCCTTCGTCGTCGTCCACGATGTAGACCACGGTGGGGTCCGGCGAGTCAGCGGCGATGGGGGCAGTGTCGTAGGTCATGGCGCGGTGGCATTCGCGGTGGCGGGGGTGCAGGGCAGGCGGATCTCGAAGACCGCGCCGCCGCCATCGCGGTTGCGGGCCTGCAGCTGGCCGCCCATGCTCTCAATGATGGACCGACAGATGTTCAGACCGAGGCCCAGCCCGTCGGAACGGGTGGTGAAAAAGGGCTCGAACAGGCGCTCCGCGATGCCGGGCGGCAGGCCCGGGCCCCGGTCAAGCACCTGTACCAGCGCGTGTCCATCGTCTGCTGCCATGCGCAGCCGCAGCTCTTGGCTTCCGGTTGGAGGCTGGTGGGTCTGCATGGCCTGCAGGGCGTTCAGACCCAGGTTGATCACCACCTGTTCAAGCAGCACGCGGTCAGCGTTTACCTGCAACGGGGCTCCGGCCTGTTCCACGCGCACGGGAATTCCCTGGCGGCGGGCCTCAGCGCGCAGCAGCAACTCCAGCGACTGCTCCACGATGGCCGAGAGGTCGCAAGGCTCGCGGGCTTCAGGGTGCTGGCGTACCCAGCGACGAATACGGCCCACGATGTCTGCGGCCCGCAGCGCCTGGGTCGACAGGGCCTCCAGGCTGTCGTGGAGGGGGCCGGTCTTGCCCTGGGCTGCCAGCGCCCTTGCAGCGGCTGCGTAGTTGACCAGGGCGGCCAGCGGCTGGTTGAGCTCGTGGGCCAGGGTGGACGCCATCTCGCCCACCGTGATGACGCGCTGCACCCGTTGCAGCTGGGTCTCGCGCTGCTGCTGCTGTTCCTCGGCCCGCTTCTGCGCGGTGATGTTGACCACCGAACTCATCCAGCCGATGTGCTGGCCACTGCCGTCAATGAGGCGCGTGGTGTAGAACATGGTGTATACGTCCGACCCGTCCCGGTGCCTCAGCCGGTTCTCTCGCCCCTGGGGAAACGCGTTGCCGGCCAGCACGGTGTCGCTGTCATTCCAGTGGCGGTCCAGTTCGTCAGGGTGCCAGTAGGGGTAGGGCGGGAGCTGGCCGATGAGTTCGTCGGCCCGGTAGCCCACCATGTCGCACATGGCGGCATTGACATACACGATGCGGCCTTCGAGGTCGCGGGCGCGCATGCCCACCAGCAACGAGTCCTCCATGGACTGGCGGAACGCCTGGGCCTGCTGCAGCGCATGGGTACGCTCCTGCACGCGCTGCTCCAGTTCGATGCGGGCCAGCCGGTTTTCGGCGAGGCGCCGCTCGCGCAACTGCCAGTACAGCGCACCCAGCACCAGCAGGCCCGACGCCAGCGTGGCCAGCGCCCAGGCCTGTTGCCGCGCCAGGGCCACAACGCGGCTGTCGGCGGTGACGGTGAGGGTCCAGCCCAGGTCGGGCAGCTTCTCTTCGAACGCCAGGTAGCTTTTGCCGCCCGTGCCGTCCATGCGCAGTTCGGCACCGGGTGGGTCTTCCTGCTGGCGCAGGGTCCAGGGCACGGCGCGCGGGGTCCATCCCGTGCCGTACTGTTCGTTGTGCTGCAGCTGCTGCACCAGTGGGGCGGGCAAGGGCTGGCTGGTGCGGTAGAGCCAGCCGGGCACCGAGCCGAGAAAGACGATGCCCCGCTCGTCCGTCACGAACACTGGATCGCGCAGCTGGGCCCATGGGTCCGAGATGGGTTCCATGCGCACCTTGACCGCCACCACGCCGATCACGCGGCCCGCATCGACCACCGGTGCAGAGACAAACAGGCCCGGCTCGCCCGTGGTTTTGCCCACGCCATAAAAGCGGCCCGTCTGGCCCGCCAGGGCGTCGCGAAAGTACGGGCGGTTGCCGTAGTTCTGGTGGACAAAGCTGTTGGGGGTGTCCCAGTTGCTGGACGCGAGCGTGAGGCCCTCTGGATCCATCACGTACAGCATGTCGGAGCCCGCATGCTGGTTCACCGCCTGCAGGTAGGCGTTGGCGGCGTCGCGCACGGCCTGCGATGCGGGCCGCTGCAGAAGCTGTCGCACCAGTGGGTGCTGTGCGGCCGTGAAGGGCAGGTAGTTGTATCGCGTGGCCACGCCACGCAGCGCCAGGGCTTGCACCTCACCCAGGCGGCGCAGGTTGTCCCACTGGGCGTCGCGTTCGCTCTGCTCGGCCCATTCGCCCGCACCCCACACCAGCAGGGCAGCCAGGCACAGCAGCGTGGCAATGAAGCCCCCGCGCCGGGCTTGGGGCCAGCGGCGCGGCGTGCCCTGCGGGGCTGGCTGGGCAGGCACTGCGCGCACGGTCAGTGTGGAGCCAGGTGCAGTGTAGAGGCTGGGTCAGCCGCCGTGCTTGTCGGCTTCCGACGTGAACGCGTCGGCAAAAAACTCCTCGGGCGGCAGGCCGCGCTGGGCGCTGTAGGCATCGCGGGCAGATTCGACCACGATGGGCGCGCCGCAGGCATAGACCTGGTGGCCCGACAGGTCAGCAAAGTCGTCCAGCACCGCCTGGTGCACAAAGCCGGTGCGGCCGGTCCAGTCGTCTTCGGGCAGGGCGTTGGAGACGACCGGTACATAGCGCAACCACGGCAGTTCGGCCACACGGGCCTGCACCCAGTCGGCCAGGTACAGGTCGCCAGGTCGGCGGCCACCCCAGTACAACACGGTGGGGCGGCTGATGCCCTTGAACTGCAGGTGCTCGATCAACGCCTTGATGGGGGCAAAACCGGTGCCCGAGGCCAGCAGCACGATGGGCTTGTCGGAGTCCTCGCGCAGAAAGAAGCTGCCGAACGGGCCCTCGACGCGCAGGATTTCCTTTTCTTTCATCGAACCAAACACATGGTCGGTGAATTTGCCACCCGCCATGTGGCGGATGTGCAGCTCCACGCCCGGCGCCTCGGCCTGGGTGTGCGGCGCGTTGGCCATCGAGTAGGCGCGGCGGGCGCCATCGCGCAGGATGAATTCGATGTACTGGCCCGCGTGGTAGCGGAAGGTATCTGCGGCAGGCAGTTGCAGGCGCACCTGCATCACGTCGTGCGACTTCTTGTCGAGCGATGCCACGCGCACCGGCATCTTCTTGATGGGGTAGGCGCTTTCGTCGGTGACCTGGCGCGATTCCAGCACCACGTCGGACAGCGGCTGGGCGCAGCAGGTCAGGACCAGACCCGCAGCCTCTTCATCGGCCGTCAGGGCCTTGGACTGGTGGGCGCTGTGCTGCACGGTGCCGCTGAGTTTTTTGCACTTGCACGAGCCACACGCGCCGTCCTTGCAGCCATAGGGCAGGCCCACGCCGCTGCGGATGGCGGCGGCCAGGATGGCTTCGCCCGCATTGGCACTGAAAGCGCGGCCACTGGGCTGCACGGTGATCTGGAACGCTGCGGTGGTGGCAGCCTCGGCGCTGGTCATGTGTGGGTATCCTTGGAGTCGTCTCTAGCTAAGCAAACGGACCCGATTTTGCCCTCAAACCAGAACCCCCTCGGCGCGCTGCCAGCGCGCTTTCGTCGCGAACGCCTGCTCATCGTGGGCTGTGGTGATGTAGGTCAACGGGTACTGCGCAATTTGCAGACCGGCCCCGGTGCCGGGCGCATGCAGGTGCTGGCGCTGACCTCCAGCGCGGGGCGGGTGGCGGGGCTGCGCGCACAAGGGGCCCGGCCTCTGGTGGGTAATCTGGACGATGTGGGCACGTTGCGCAGGCTGTCTGGCCTGGCTACGCGGGTGCTGCATCTGGCGCCCCCGCCGGGGGAAGGGGCCGGGGGCGATGCCTGGTGGCGTGACCCGCGTACCGTAGCGCTGACCCGTGCGCTGAGGCTGCGCAGCTTGCCAATGTCATTGGCCTATGCGTCTACCAGCGGTGTGTATGGCGATTGTCAGGGGGCCCTGGTGGCAGAGACCCGGGCAGTGGCCCCCGGCACCCCGCGCGCCCAGCGCCGCGTGAACGCCGAGCGCGCCGTGCGTCATCTGGGCCGCGCGGGAGTGCGGGCCACCGTGCTGCGCATTCCAGGCATCTACGCCCCCGACCGCGAGGGCGGCACGCCCGAGGCCCGCTTGCGCCGGGGCACGCCCGTGCTAGTGGCCGAGGACGATGTGTTCACTAACCACATCCACGCCGACGACCTGGCGCGCGCCTGCATGGCCGCGGTATGGAAAGGGCGCCCGCAGCGTGCCTACAACGTGAGTGATTCCACCCACATGAAGATGGGCGACTACTTTGACCTGGCGGCCGACCTGTACGGCCTGCCGCGCCCCCCGCGCGTGCCGCGCAGCACGGCTCAGGAACAGCTGTCGCTGATGCTGTTGAGTTTCATGAGCGAATCACGCCGGCTGGATAACCAGCGCATGCTGCGCGAGCTGGGTCTGCGGTTGCGCTACCCCAGTGTGGCCGAAGGGTTGCGAGCCTGAGAAGCTGGAGAAGCCCGTACTTTCCTCATCCTGCCCACATGGGCGCCAGATCAGCGGGGGTAGCTATTGCCCTGGGCGTCGTAGCAGCGAAACACATTGCATTGCGTGAATTTTTTGGGGGCGGGGGTGGGTGCCGGTGGTTGCACGGGCGTGGGCCGCACCGGGTAATACGGTGGGGGCACGACGACTACCGGCGTCGTGGTGCTACTTGACCGGGGGCGGGACTTCTCCACCTCTGCATAGCCCTGAGGGCCCAGGCAGTCCAAGTCGACCTGCCGCTGCGCCGCCTCCACCCGCAGGTTTTGCTCGTAGCCACCGCCGGTGACACTGCTCAACACCACATCCAGGTTGCGGCGTGAGCGGGCGCACTCGGGAGAGCGTGCATAGTCTGTGGTTTTGGCCGGGGCTGTCTGGTCGCGCTGCGCATTGCGCCGTGATTCAGTCTCTGCGGCGGTGGCCTCGGCCTGCAGGCGCTGCTGTTTGCGTGCCAGCGCCTCGGCAGCCTCTTCGCGTTCCTGCTGAATCTCTTGCGGAGTCTTGCGGGCCTCCACCTCGCGCACGGTGGTGCCGCTGGCGCATTTGCCGTCGGTGTAGGTGACTTTGCCCGTGGCAGCGTCGGTGCAGCGTACGACCTGCGCCTGGGCGCTCACGGGGGGTAGTGCGCCCAGGAAGACCACGCACAGGCCGGCGATGAGGGAGTGGGTACGTGGCTTCATGGTGGCTAGAGAGTTGTGGGTGCAGCGGGGTCAGCGCCAGGCCATCACGGCTTTTCCGGGCTGTTGGACTGCTGGCGCGAGCGCCAGTCGTATGGGCTCGGGGTGTAGCTGTCGGGTGCCAGCCGGCCGGGGCGGTTTTCGCGGTTGCGGCGGTCTTCGGCAGCGCGGCGATCCCGCTCTGCCTGTTCCCGGCGGGCCTGGTCCTGTTCACGGGCCCGGCGATCCAGTTCGCGGGCCTGCTGGTCGCGGCGTTCGCGTTCGCGGGCGGCCCGGTCGCGCTCAGCGCGGTCACGGTCTCGCTCTCTTTCGCGCCAGTCATTGCGGTTGCGGTCGTTGTCCCAGCGGTTGTCGTCGCGGTCACGTCCGCCGTAGTAGATGGCGGGTGGTGGCGGCGGAGCCGAATAGATCACGCCAGGCGCACGGTACACAGGCGGGGCCTGGTACACCGGCGGCGGGGCGCTGTAGATGTAGCCTGGCTGTTCATACACCGGGTAGCGCGGGGAGTCGTAGTAAGGATCGCCCGGCACAGTGGCGCACCCCGTCACCAGGGCCCCCAGGACCGTGGCGGAGAGGATGCGGGTGATGGTGTAGGTCATGGTGTTCAGACTCCGGCCGGGTGGGCGCGTTCCGCCTTGTCCGTAAAGCCCATGAAAAGCGCTCCGGTGGAGCGTTACAAATTTCAGGGGCCTGGCACAGGGGTGCCAGTCACTTTAGCGCGTGGGGGCGGGCTTTGGTTGACGCGGCGCCCGAACAGGTGCCGGCTGAGGCTGTAACAACCCGTGAATAAGGGACTCGCCTGCAGCTTTATTCTTTCGAAATTGATAGCTGTCATGCCATATTCGACCGGCGCTATCAGCTGTTTTGACTGAGAATCAAGCCCGAAAAAAATAAAACGGCCCCGCAAGGCCGTTGTACCGCACCGGGTCGGGCACAGATTTACTTGGGCAGCACGCGGCGGATGGTTTCGGCCAGGTCTTCTGCCACAAACTTGGCCACGTAGCCGTCGGCCCCGACGCTGCGCACATGGTCTTCGTTGGCCGAGCCCGACAGCGAGGAGTGGATGACCACCGGCAGCCCATGAAAGCGGGCGTCCTGCTTGATGTTACGCGTCAGCGTGAAGCCGTCCATTTCGGGCATTTCCAGGTCGGTCAGCACCATGGACACGCGGTCGAGCACGGTCTTGCCTTCGGCCTCTGCACTCTTGGCGATGGCGTTGAGCCGGTCCCAGGCCTCCTTGCCCGACTTCACCATTTCATAGGGCGCGTTGAGCACCTTGAGTTCCTGCTCGATGAGCGAGCGGGCCACGAACGAGTCGTCGGCTGCCAGGATGATGGTGCCGGGTCTGAGTTTCAGCTTGGCACCCACCTTCTCTTCGGTAACTTCATGGCCGTCAGATGGCGACACCATCTGCAGGATGGCTTCCACATCCAGCACCTGTGCCAGGCGGGACTCGTCGGTGTTGCCGTCCAGACGGGCAATGCTGGTCACGAGCTTGCCAGCGGCGCCGCTGGTTTCTGCCGACAGCACCTGCTTCCAGTCCAGGCGCACGATGTCTTCCACCGACTCGACCGCAAACGCCTGGGTGGTGCGCGCGTATTCGGTCACCAGCATGATGTTCAGACCCGTCTGGGGCTTGCAGCCCACAATGGAGGGCAGGTCCAGCACCGGAATCACCTGTCCGCGCAGGTTGACCACCCCCAACGAATGGGCCGTCGTACCCGCGATCGGTGTGATGCTGGGCATGGCCACAATCTCGCGGATCTTGAAGACGTTGATGCCGAACAGCTCGGACTTGCCCAAGGCGCTGTCAATGCCCAGGCGAAACAGCAACAGCTCAAACTTGTTGGTGCTGGTGAGGTTGGTCCGCTCGTCGATGTCCTGCTGGATGGCTTTCATTTTTCGATCCTTCGCGCAAAAGATACGCGTGTTTACAAATTCTAGAAGTAGACGTCGCGACTGTCCGCAATTTTTGCACCTGCAGCAGACATTCCCTGGGCCTCACGAACCCCATTAGGGTTTGCATAGGCGTTGCATCTTTCGCAACGTTGCTTGTGTGCACCGGATTCCCGGTCTACACCAGCATTTGTGTGGAAATGTATCATATTTATCAAAATAATCAATATTTTCCATGCGAGCCCGTTTCCTGTGTCTCAAATGGCCGGTGTTGATCGCAGGGCGATGGAGGAAGCTGGGGCTCCAAAGTGGAGCACGGTGGGAAACGGATCGTAGAAATGGTGCAAAAGACGTTTCCAGTCCTGGTATTGCGGCGATTGGCGAAAGCCCACCTCGTGGTCTTCCAGTGTGGCCCAACGCACCAGCAACACGTACTCCTGAGGGCGTTCAAGGCAATGACCTAGTTCATGGGCCAAATAGCCGGGCATGGATGCAATGGTGGTCTGCGCTTTGGCAAAGGCCTCTTCAAAGGCTGCGTTCTGCCCAGCGCGAACGGTGAGGTGGGCGATTTCAAGGATCATGACGAGGCGATTCGGCTGCAATTCCGTTTTGTACCCTAGTGCCCCATCAAAATGGGCCGCCTCGCGGCAGCAGCGTCCATGCACCGCAGTCGGATCGGGCTCTCAGCGGTATATGCCAGGCAATTGGCGCAAGTAGAGGTCCAGCGCTGCAATCGCCTGGCGCACCTTGGCGGGCTGGGCATCGCGCTGGGGCGTAACGGCCCAGATGTCCAGCGTGCCAAACGACCAGTCGGGCAGCAGCCGCACCAGCCGTCCGGCCTGCATCGCGTCATGCGAGTCCATGCTGCCCACCAGCGCCAACCCCAGCCCGGCCTCGCACATCTGCTGGATCGAGAGCTGGTTGTTGCTGGCAATGCGCGGCTCCACCCGCAGCGCGCGGGGTTCGCCTGTGGGACTGCGCAGATCAATGAGCAGCCCTCCCCCCTCGCGCGCAAAGCCCAGCCAGCTGTGGGACAACAGAGCGTCCGGGTGCTGGGGCATCCCGTGTGTGGCCACCCATTCGGGCGACGCGCACAGGTACCAACTCATGCCCCCCAGGCGCCTGGCCGCCCAGGTCGAGTCCGCCAGGCGCCCGTAGCGCACCGCCAGATCGATGCGGGCGTTGATGAGGTCGATGGTGGAGTCGTCCACCAGCAGCCGCAGGCGCAGCGCCGGGTGCGCGGCCAGCAGTTCGCCCAGGGCGGGCGCGATGTGCCGCGCAAAACCCACGGTGGCCGACATCCGCAATTCGCCACTGGGCGCATCCCGGGACGCTGCCAGCTCCGCGCGCGCTTGCTCCGCCGCCGCCCACATGGCAGCGCAGCGCGCGTGGTAACGCTGGCCCGCCTCGGTGAGCGCCAGCTTGCGCGTGGAGCGGTGCAGCAGCGTCACGCCGCCGTCGCTTTCGAGCTTGCGCACCTGCTGGCTCACCGCCGAAGTGCTCATGCCCAGGGCGCGCGCGGCGCCGCTCATCGAGCCGTGCTGCACCACGGCGGCAAATACAGCCATGCGTTTGAGGTCTTCCATGAGGGTTTCATTGTGAAGTACAGCTTCAAAGAGAAGGCATTTTCAGCCATCTACCGCGCAGTTTAGGAAGCTCTTATTCTCACTGCATCGCAACTTTGATCCCAAGGACATCGTATGAACATCGCCCTGATTGGTGCCACCGGCTTCGTCGGCTCGGCCGTACTGAACGAACTGCTGCAGCGCGGCCACCATGTGACCGTACTGGCCCGCAACCCTGGCAAGGTCACCGCCCGCGAGCGCTTGACCGTGGTAGCAGCCGACGCTCAGGACGCCACCCAGGTGGCCAAGGCAGCTGCAGGCCACGACGCGGTGGTGAGCGCCTACAACCCGGGCTGGACGGTGCCAGACATTCACGACCAGTTCCTGAAAGGCACGCGCGCCATCATCGACGGCACCAAGGCCGCCGGTGTGCGCCGACTGCTGGTGGTGGGCGGCGCAGGCAGCCTGTTCGTGGCGCCCGGCGTGCAGCTGGTGGACACGCCCCAGTTCCCGGCCGAATGGAAGCAGGGCGCCCTGGCCGCGCGCGAGGCGCTGAACTGGATCCGCACCGAAAGCACGCTGGACTGGACCTTTCTCTCTCCCCCCATCCTGCTGCAGCCCGGCGAGCGCACCGGCCAGTACCGCCTGGGCGACGAAGCCCCGCTGATGAACGGCGAGCAGCCCGGCAGCATCAGCGTGGCCGACCTGGCAGTGGCGATGGCCGATGAGCTGGAGGCACCGCGCCACGTGCAAAAGCGGTTCACTGTGGCGAACTGAGTGGTGCTCTGAATAGTGCTCAGGAGTAAGGTGCTCCTGATTTGATAGCTGAAAGCACAATATCCATAAGCGCTTGCGGCTTTTCTTGAGATTTAGAGGCTTAGCCAGTAAACCACCGCATCGGCACCATCACGATGGACGGAAATAGCACCATCAGGAACATCACCGCGAACTGCGCCACCATGAACGGGATGACACCCCGGGTGACATCGTCCATGCGCATCTTGCCCACGCCCGCCACCACGTTCAGCACCGTGCCGACGGGCGGTGTGATGAGTCCGATGGCGTTATTGATGATGAAGAGCACGCCGAAATAGACGGGGTCGATGCCGGCGGCTTTGACCACCGGCATCAGCACGGGGGTGAGGATGAGGATGGTGGGCGTCATGTCCATGGCGGTGCCCACGGCCATCACCAGCACCATGATGGCGATGAGTAGCAGGGTGGGGTGTTCCATCAAGGGCTTGAGCAGGCTCACCAGCTGGCGTGGGATGTCTGCCACGGTGATGAGCCAGGCGCTGACCATGGCGGCGGCCACCAGGAACATGATCACGGCCGTGGTCTTGGCGGCGCTGATGAACACATCGGTCAGCTGGCGCCATTGCAGCTCGCGGTAGACCAGCGTGGCTACCAGCAGGGCGTACACGGCAGCGACGGCAGCGGCTTCAGTAGGGGTGAACACACCCATCTTCAGGCCCACGATCACGATGACGGGCAAGAACAGCGCCCAGGTCGATTCCTTGAGCGCCTGCAGCTTCTCGGCCGTGGAGGCCTTGGGTGGCGGTGTAACTTTTTCGCGCTGCGACACCCAGTACCAGGTGATGGCAATCGCCAGTCCCATCAGCAGTCCCGGCACGATGCCGGCCAAAAAGAGCTTGCTGATCGACACATTGGCCGCCACACCAAACACCACAAAGCCGATGGAGGGCGGGATGACCGGCGCGATGATGCCGGCCGAGGCAATGAGCCCGCCCGCGCGCGCCTTGTCGTGCCCGGCCTTGATCATCATGGGCAGCAGCAGAGCCGCCAATGCCGCTGTATCTGCCACGGCCGAGCCCGACAGCGCCGCCAGCATGCAGGCCGCGAGGATGGCGACAAAGCCCAGCCCGCCGCGCTTGTGTCCCACCAGCGTGAGCGCGAGTTTGACGATGCGCTGCGACAGCCCACCCACGTTCATGATCTCGCCGGCCAGCATGAAGAACGGCACGGCCAGCAAGGGAAAGCTGTCGGCACCGTTGATCACGTTCTGCGCGAGGATCTGCGCGTCGAACAGGTCCAGGTGCCACATCAAGGCGACGCCGGAGACCAGCAGCGCGTAGGCAATCGGCACGCCGATGGCCATGGCGGCCAGCAGGGAGCCCAGGAAGATGAAAACGGTCATGGGGTGTTGCTCCGGATCGGGGCCATGGTTCGCAAGGTGTCGGTCACTGGCGCGGCGTCGTGGTGGTAGCTGGGGCGGCGTGTGGCAGGTGGCTGCCCACGACGGCCAGCTCTTCGGATTCGGCGATGTGCACCAGCTCGCTGTCCGGCATCTGGCCGGACACGATGCGCCATCCATCCATCGCCAGCAGCACGCCGGACGCCACGGCAAACACCACGCCGGAGGCATAGAAGATGGCCATGGATGCTCCCGTCACCGGCGCATCCACATCCCAGTTGATGCGCGCCTGTGCCAGCGCGCCGCTCAAGAGCAGCCATGTGCACCACAGCATCAGCCCATAGCTGATGGCCAGGCAGATGCGCTGGCCCAGCGGCGGCAGGCGGGCCAGCAAAAAGTCCGTGCCCAGGTGCCCACGCTCGCGCACGGCCACGATGGCGCCCAGGAAGGTGATCCACACAAACAGCCAGCGCGAAACCTCCTCGCTGACGGCGATGCCGGAGTTGAACGCGTAGCGCAGCACCACGTTGCCGAACACCATGACCACCATTACGGCCAGCGCCAGGGCAATGAGCAGGTTGATCCAGAGGCAGCAGCGGTCGATGAAGGCATTGAGCATGGGGTTGTCTCCTGTTTTCTTTTGACTCAAAGCGCTGTGCCCTGCAGCAGCCCTCGCTGCGCCAGGTTGGCCATGAAGGCGCGCAGGCCAAAGCGCCAGGGCGGCGCTGTTTCGCTGTGTGCCACGCGGTTGTGCAGCCCACCCAGCCAGGCGCTCTGGATGGACACCAGGTCGCCCAGGTGGTGGGTGAAGCCGCCGCCCGGCTGGTCGCGGTCTTCGATGGGGGCGAACAGCGTGCCCATGAACAGCACGAACCCATCCGGGTACTGGTGCGCGGCCAGGGTCTGTGCCACCAGGTCGGTGGGGTCGCGGCTGATGCTGGCCATGGTGTTGATGCCGCGCAGCTCAAAGCCGTCCGCGCCAGCCACACGCAGGTGTACCGTTTCATTGCGCACGTGCTCCAGCCCGAAGCTGCCGTCGAACATGCGGATGAACGGGCCCAGGGCGCAGGACGCGTTGTTGTCCTTGGCCTTGCCCAGCAGCAGGGCGCTGCGGCCCTCGATATCGCGCAGGTTGACATCGTTGCCCAGCGTGGCGCCCACGATCTGGCCCCGGCTGTTCACCGCTAGCACCACCTCGGGCTCGGGGTTGT